>JBGCDM010000077.1:0-30742 GCA_045105395.1 Devosiaceae bacterium
CGCAGCCGCTCATTCTCCTTGGCCAGATCAATATCGGCCGATGGCGGTAGATCGTCAGGCCTGGATCTTTGAATCCACTTGGCCAGCGTCGAAAAGCCAATGCCCAAATCACTGGCGACCTGTCGGCGTGTCAGTCCGCTGGTCAGTGCAATCCGCACCGCCTCGCGCTTGAACTCGTCATTGTGTTTGCGTGCCATTCTTGTGCTCCTTGATGGCGATCATTCCATTCAAGGACACGGAATAAATCCGTGACGAGTCCACTGCCATATGCGCCCAAAACGTACCTTTTTGGAAACTCCAATAACGACCGTTTTCGGCAGGATAATTTTGTGTAGGGGTTTTGGAAGGTGGTGGGTGACGGCTGCGCGGACAAAACGGAATGTGATAAAGGGAGAGCCAAACACACTGCAATACAAGGCTCACGCAATCTCGAGCACCGTCTTGTGGTTTACCTAAAGGCCACACTCGCGTGGGTCACTCGGGCTTTAGCCGCAAGTGTTTGACCTCTTGCAGTTTCTAATCTGCGCAAGATTTCAGATTGACCGGCGAAGATAGTCAACAACCAGTCTGTCTGACTTCAGCACCCACCGGACAGATTTAGGGGTTTGAGCAACGGAGGGGTTCTGGTTCATCGTAGCCCTTATGGAGCGAAGATGAACAAGAAGCCCGGAACATCAAAAGAATCTGCCGACCGTTTGGTCCGCGGTATCAAGCGCAAGACGCGAAATCCGGCCGCTTCCTGCATGCCACCTGGAGCGACCCATCCGGTCAAACCGATCCTACCAGCAATTCTTGCTCTGCACTTGCATCTGCACCAGCTTTAGTTCCGGTGACCGGCCATCGCTTCCTTCTGCCAGGACGTCGCTCAATGACTGGACCAATCCTTTCGGTTCTTGGCACTGACGACATCGTTTATGCCGATGGGCTACGCTCGCTTTTGCTGTTGGAATTCGCTGGACTTCTGGGGCTAGACGTTCAGGCTATTCGCGCCCAGATGAACTTGGCCGATGTCGAGGGAGCGCTGTCAGAGGTCCCGTTCTGGGGCGATCTGGTTTTAAGAAGTGAGCCGTAATGTGCGTCAGTTGCCGGTGCGTTGCGTGTCTGTTGCCGGTTTTGTGGATCTTCAGTGATCATGATACTGATGCCAGCGTGATAAGCTAAAGGCTCACGGAGATACTGCCCATGCGCACGATCTATGCAAGCTGTGTAGCACTGCTATCGACCTTCCACGCCCATCATGGCCAAGCACAGGACCAAGACCCCTCCCAGGATGCGCCTAGCATCAATATTTCAGTGCCGCTTATAACCGATGATTTGACTAATCGGGTCAACGGTATTCAAGTTGCTTGCACATTAAGCACCTCAGCAGATGAAATTGTCGCAACGGGTGGAACCTATATATTTCCCGTTGGGTATACTGAGTGGGATCAAGAGTTTCTCTACAATCAAGTCATTACCTACCAGCGAGCGGGCATACTAACCGGCAGCCTTGAATCAGACGAGCCGGTAGATGTTATGGTGTTTCAGACCGAGGGCTACCAAATTGAAGGCTGGGTGCATGGGCGCTGCGATCTGCTCATTATGCACATTGATCCGCAAGCACAAAACTCCTCCTCTAACGCGCCAATCGAATGTGGAGTATCGCCTCCAAATGCCAGCCTTCACCTGTGCGCATTTCCTGATTCTGACTTTGTATCATCGGTTGAATTCGTTCGGCCCGGCTTTAATCGTGACGGAACCTTGGAGACGCTACCGGGCGTGGATTAGAAGATGGCTAGGTTCGGCTGCCATAGGGAAGGTATAAGGCCTATGATCTTGCGATGGTTTTTTTGTTTGTTGGCTTTAGGCTCCATTTCGCCAGCGCAGGCGCAAATCGGCCCACCGGATACGATCGCCCAGGAGATTATGGAGCGGCTGGCAAATCCCCCATTTGTGTCCACTGACCCGCTCTTTGAAGAATACTTTGTTTCGCGATACGCTTTTGCGTTGTCCGTCCCGGTCGAACTTAACAACTTGACCCGCGTTCAAGTGGCTGAGGTGCGATGCCGGGTTTACTCGAGTCATCTTGAACACTCTGACGCTGTTATAGGGTCAGGGACCGCCCTCATTATTGAGGATGACGGGCTTGAGCTAGAGGACACACTTGGTGGTCACGGTCTGCTGTTCGGCCACAAATATGCCAGCTGGATAGCTGATCAGCTTGATGGATTTTCTGGCTCAGTCGACGTGCCGATTTTGTCTGAGTTTGACTACAATCTAGATGGCTGGACCCACGGCGCGTGTGATCTCATATTGCACTATCACGTTCCCGGGAACGTAGGTCTCGACTCTGGATACCCAACCAATTGCCCACAAAATCAGGTTGATTTTGCACTTTGTGTTCGACCAGGAACCAATGTGCTTAATAGCGAGCAGCGCTTTGGCCGGGTAGGTTTTGATACCGACGGCAGCCCAATGCCAGCGTCCAGGTAGATGCCAATGCGAACACCGATATTTTGGTATGCGGGCTTGGTCAGCATGTTGTGGTTTGGCAACACGGCCCTAGCGCAGAATGATTCCAATTCACCTGAAGTCAATCCCTCGGGGCTAACGTTCAACGGTGTTAATGGCCCGCGCAATTCTACCGTCCCCAGCCTCGTCTTTCGAGGTATTGCTGGGCCGAACAGCGCATCAATTAGCCAAATGGTTTTTCGTGGCTGGCCGCCTCTCGAACCGGTAACGCTGGAAGAGACACTGACCTTTGAAGGTTGGGCAGATGATACAAACACGATCAACACTGACCCACTTGCTTTTGCCGGTTGGGGTGGTGGGCCGCGGGCAGCTGTTGTGGGTGCGCTGGAATTTAGCGGGTGGGGTGATGATCTGGAAGCAATGACCACCTCGCAACTTGTCTTCACAGGCCTTGGCCCCACCTTTGAAATCACCGAAACTTTCGATGGGTCTGACCATGGATGGACAGCCAATGACGGACCTGATGCCTTAGAGGTTTCAGGCGAAGGCGCCTTGTGTGTTCGTGATTTCGAACTTGGTGATGTCACCCTTGCTTTCCCACGACGTTTCCTGGGTGACTGGGGCGCGGGTTCGGGCACCCTAAGCTTCCGCGTGTACTATACTTCTCCCATCCAGTGGCCTGCAGTCGTTACGCTGCGCAGCCCGTATGGCCATGCGGTTTGGCGTCCAAGTTTGGGCACATGGAATGATCGTGGTTACTCGGACGTTGAGCGTTCTTTGGACGATATTTGGTGGGAGTACGTCGGGGACTTTGGCTTAATTCGCAGGACCATTGGGTCTGTTGAAATCGTTCTTGACCTCAAGGATGGGAGCTCTGGCGATATCGAAGCCTGCATTGACGATGTAGTTTTGAAGGTGCAGCCTATAGACTAAGAGGCTGCAAAATGGGCAAACACTTAATCGAAGTGCCTTTTGGCTAAAACTGCCTGTCAAGAGCGCACGTAGGGAACATCACAGCCATGGCTGATCGTTAAAGGAGCGCCTTTCCACTGCCCGTTTGCTCAACGCATTTGCCACCGGCGCTCTGGGTCGATAGGGTTCAACATATTGATTTCAAACACACTGTTGAACACAGTGTTTTGTGGGCGTCTGTTGGTCGGGCCTGTTACACACTGTGTAGCACAGCACGATATGTGGCGTGTAAGCCACTGATATCATTGACTTTATCATAATCCGCGTGTCGGGAGTTCAAGTCTCTCCTCCGCCACCATTTTCCTCAATTATATCAGCGCTTTAAAAGATCAATTCAAATTTTCTGAGCGCTGATATTGTGTATCGCACATGTAGCGCACAATGGTATTTTGTGTTGCTGCGGGATTTGATGTGCAGAACACTGTATCCAAAACAGTGTTTGAGTTGGCTGTGTTCAACACAGTTTTTCCTATCGCTCAGGTACCACAGTGTTTGTGTATGCCCTGTTTGCCGGGTTCTTTATGCTATGTGATGCCCATGCTTTAAATAGCCCCAAGTTTTCTAGATACTCTCGGTCGTGGTTTTCTGCTGCCGTTCGAAGTCGGCTGGCGACAGCATTCTGTTTCGTATGTGCTTTCGCTTCGGATTGTAGAACAACTCAATATAGTCGAACACGTCCTTGTGAGCGTCGTCGCGGGCTTTATACGTCCGCCTTCGAATACGCTCCCGCTTGAGCAAGTTGAAGAAGCTTTTTGCAACAGAGTTGTCATGACAATTGCCACGTCGGCTCATCGGCTGCCCAGCAAGCGATACTGCGTATCGCTGAGAGGGGGATGCTCCAGATTGTGATGTTTTAGGAACGACGCCCAATTCATACTGGTAAACTGGGCGCGGATATAAACAATCGATCTGAAAGTAGCATCCATGAGGTAGGTTAAGTTTTCATCGATCTTGCGATTACTAAGTCCACACCAACACATCACCGCGCCATCCCGGTGAAATCTTGTCTTGCCAGAACACCCCATACCAGCGGGTGCGAAGCGGGTGCGGCAGATCGGGCAGGATGACGGCAATCGCGTCCGTAATGATATCATTGGGGAACAGGGCGTTTTCAGGTGCCACGGCTCCAGGATCGCTGAATTTCACGGGCACGGAGGCCTCAGCGGCACGCTGCTCAATTTCCGCGCGACTGACAGAGTCCACAAAGCCGAAGATACGCACTTCACTTGCCTTCCACAGGCCTTCAACGAGTGCCAGATCAAGCGCGCGCCAAACATCAAGGGATCCGTCAAAGAGAACCGCAAGCGGCCCTGCTTTTTGCTCATCAACTGCATAGAGGGTTGGGCCGGGGTGCAGTTCTGCAACGCGCAGAAGACCGTCCGGCTCCTTGGTGGCGTGCGGGGTTGCAACGCCCACATCATGGTCGGCCCAGCCATCGGTTGGAAGCACCAGGAATTCGCGGCCATCCCCAACCCCGGCCATGGACGCAGCGGCATCGCCTTCCTCATAGACAATGTTGAGCGTGACCCCGAGCGTCTGCGCCATGGAGCTAAGGTCTGGCATCCAGGAGCCGACCTTGGTGCGCATCAAGTCCAACGTTTGGGCAGTGTCATCGGTCGCGTCGGCATAGTCCTGGTCGATGGCAACAACAGCTGTCATCGGCAGCGATGTTCGTGCGGCAAAGTCAGCGGCGCGGCGGCCCAACTGCGGTGCCGTTTCACCAATAGCAGCAAAGCGAATGCGGGCGGGGGCCACAACATCTTTTAAGGACGCAAAACCCTTGGCGGCGGCTTCCCGGGCGACGGGGTCTCCGGCCTCCCCAGACATGGGATCTGCAATATCAACGCGCTCGGACTGGCGCTCAACCGGCTCTTGCGGTCGCTCAAGCACGCCCCTCAAAGCGTCATTGGTGTCGTCGATCCCTTCAAGCTTGGACCCCGAAATATAAGCAGCGCGTGCCAGCAAATGGCTTGCGACCGGGATGGTCAACAGCAGGAAAAGAACCGTCAGGCTGCCCGTCATCGTAGCGCTTGTGGTGGCCTTGTTCAGCATCGCGCCAACCAGCACCAAACCGGCGCCAAGCGTGCCCGCTTTTGTGGCGGCATGCATGCGCTGAAGCGTGTCATCAAAGCGTAAGAGGCCGATGGTGGCGATAAGCAGAAAGCCCACACCGAGAAGCTTCACAAGCAGGGCAATCACATCAATCATAAGGCTGCCTTGCGTGTTGCCGTTTCGCTTTTAGCTCGGGTGCCAGTGTTCGCGCGTCCTTTGATCAAGGCAACCTTTCGTTCCAGGAAGGCTGCAAAGGCTGCCGTTGCCACAAAGGCGATCAGCGAGAGGGCAAAAGCCACATCAAGAAACTCATCGCGTCCTGTGGAAAGCGCTGTCAGCGCGCATGCTGCAATCACAAGGCCTGTCAGCATGTCGATAGCAACAAACCGATCGGCGTAACTTGGCCCTTTAACCAGCCGGTAGGATGTCAGCGCAACGGCTATGATGACCAGAATGACGAGGGCCGTGTTGAAGGTATCGAACATGGCAAGGATGGAGTCGACGCTCATGCTGTGGCTCCCTTTGCAGCACCTTCAACGGCGCGCACACGCGTTTCAAACGTGTCTTTAATGTCTGCAATGATGGCCTCATCGCTTTGCCGGTCCAGTACATGCACACAGAGGGTTTTGCGGTCCTCCGAGACATGCATCGAGGTTGTTCCGGGCGTCAGGCTCACGAGGTTTGCAAGTGTGGCGATGCCCATATCGGTGCGCAAATCCAGCGGCACAGCAACGATGGCCGGGCGTAGTTTTTTCTTGTCCGATAATACGGCAATGGCCACGTCAACCGAAGCCTTCACCAGTTCGATGAGGAAAACAACACATAACACCAAGAAGGCTGGCAGGCGTGAGAGAAACGCGATCATTGTTCTGTCCCCTCAAGATTGGCCGCCGCGCCACCAGCATCTCCAAAGAACGGCGCTATGTAAACGTCGGGCTGCGTGAGCATGATGGACGCATCTTGTGCGAACTGCACAAATGGCTCGGCATAGAAACCGATGGTGATCGTGATCGCGCCCAGGAGCACAATAGGCAAGGTCATTTCCAGCGGTACTTTTCGTTTTTGTTTGCGCTCAATGCCTGGTGTTTTCCAGAAGGCCTCCATCCAGATTTTCGTCATGGAATAAAGCGTCAGCACGCCGGTAAACAGAGCAACCGCGCCAAGCCACGCCATGTCGCCCTTGAACGATGCATCAATGACGAGGAACTTCGCCCAGAAGCCCGAAAGCGGCGGAATGCCCGCCAGTGAGAGCGCCGGGATGAGAAACAGCACCGCCAGCCAAGGATGGCTTTTCAAGAGCCCGCCTGATTTTTTGAGGTCATCAGTACCGCTAGCCTGCCGGATCGCGCCAGCCAGCAAAAACAGGTTTGCTTTCACGATGATGTGGTGGACGATGTAGAACACAGCGCCGGTAAGCGCGAGCGGCGTGGCGATTGCCAGGCCCATCAGCATGTAGCCGATCTGCGAAATGATGTGGAACGACAAGATGCGGCGAATATTCCACTGCACCGCCGCGCCAAACACGCCTGTAACCATGGTCAGGGCAGCGATAACGGCTACGATTTCGCGGATGCCTGACTGGTCAACCAGGAACAGTAACGTGAACACGCGGAAGGCGGCATAAACACCGACTTTGGTGAGGAGGCCTGCAAAGATCGCCGAGATGGTGAAAGGAGCCGTATGATAGCTCGCAGGCAGCCAGAAGAACAGCGGGAAGACACCCGCCTTGATGCCGAACGCACACAGGAACAGGATCGCAGCGCCGACCAAACCGGGGGTTGGCTCTAGCGTCGGCAAGATGCGCGCAAGATCAGCAAAGGCCAGCGTGCCCGCTGCACCATAAAGCAAGCCAACCGCCATCAAGAAGAGCACGGTGCCAAACAGGTTGAGGATTGCGTATTTTACGGCACCATCTATCTGCGCCTTGGTGCGCCCAATAATGAGCAGCCCCAGCGAGCAGATCAGCATCACCTCAAACCAGACATAGAGGTTGAACACATCGCCAGTAAGGAATGCGCCATTGACGCCCGCAATCATGCCAAAGAACAGCGGGTAAAAGCCGCCGCGAATGTGGATCTGGCGCATATCGCGCAGGCTAAACACGCCAACGCAAAGCGCCAGAATTCCGGTGATCATCACCAATGCAGCCGCCAGACGATCCGCCACAAAAGAGATGCCAAACGGCACATCCCATGAGCCAAACGTGGCGACGACAATATCGTGTTCCAGCACCATCTGGACCATCAGCGCCGAACAGATGACGATGACGCCAAGGCCGACCATGGAAATGATTTTTTGTGCGGCGTGGTAACGCCACAGTACAGCGGTAATGGCTGCCAGGGTGAGCGGCACCAGGACCGGATAGGCAATGATAAGCAGGTTTAGGCTTGTGTCGGTCACGAGTGCTTAGCCCTGCTCTTTCTTCTTAGCATCAATAAAGGGCGAACCCATCATTTCAGCATCATGCATGGCATTGGAGTTGAGGGTGCCCAGCGACTTGTAGGCCTTTACAGCAAGCGCCACGGCAAAGGCGGTGAGCGCAAAGCCGATGACGATGGCAGTGAGAACAAGTGCCTGGGGCAGCGGGTTGGACGCTGCTGCCGAAAGCACATCATCACCCAAGGGGATGATGGGTGGTAGCTCAGACGTAAGCCTGCCTGACAGGAAAATGAGTATGTTGGCAGAGGCAGCGAGCAAAGCGATGCCAAGCACAATGCGCACCACGTTCTGCGCTAGGATCATGTAGATGCCCGAGCCTGCCACGATGGCGATGGTGGCTGCATAAATGTAGATCATGCCGACGCTCCCCCGGTAGGTGCGGAGGGCTCATTGCCTTCCGATTGCGCCTCTTCAATCGGCTGCTCCTGCACGCGTATGAGGAAGCACATAACCCCGCCGATCACAGTGAGATAGACGCCAATATCGAACAGATAGGTCGTGCCCAGCTTGAGCGTCATGAACCCAAGGTTCAAATCATACCAAAGGTGGGTGAGGAACGAGCCATGGATCATGGCGCCCGGGATGCCAGACACAACGCCCAGAAGGACACCAATGCCGGTGAGTACAACCGGGTGCACACCCAGCCGCACGCGCGCTGTATCAATGCCCAACGCCAAGGCGAGCACCGCAAAACCTGCAGAGGCAACAAGCCCGCCGATAAAGCCGCCGCCAGGCTCGTTATGGCCACGGAACAGGACGATAATCGACACAACCAGCATGATGATAAAGAACATGCGCGCGGTTGTGGCAAAGATAATAGAGGGGACGGGCATGTTGGCTGAATTGGCAGTTAAGCAGCGACCGCCAGTACCACCTGCCAGTACCGCCCAACCGGCGATGGCAGCGAATGCCACCACGGCAACCTCGCCGAGTGTGTCGAGCGCACGGAAGTCCACCAAGATCACGTTCACAACGTTGCGTCCAAACGCTTCAGAGAGGCTGGTTGCAGCGTAATAGTCTGTGATGGTGGGATTAAAGGGCTTGGCGGCAATAGAAAGCAACACCACGAACAGTGCAACCGCAAAGCCACCGGCAATCAGCGCATCACCGACACGCACATCAAGGCGCGAATAGCTGCGCAAACCATCGACAATGGCTGGCATCTTCACCAGCACTGCCGTGACGATCACCACGAACAGCGTTTCCACAAGGAACTGGGTGAGAGCGAGGTCTGGCGCGCCATTCATCAGGAAGATGATGGCAATGCCGTAGCCAGACAAGCCGACGCCCACCAGAGACACCACCATGGAGCGCGCCAAGGCCGCAACAACTGCGCCAATGGCGACCAATAGCGCGACAATGGAGAGGTAAGGGCGAATTTCGCCAGCAGCCAGTGTTGGCAAGGAAAGGCCGGCCGTGCCTTCGCCCCACGCGCCAACCATAACCGCATAAACCAGGGCTGTTGCCACAACAATGATAGTAGCCGCTAGGTAGCTGCGCATCTGGCCATTCTGGATAGTTTGGGTGGAGATGCGCGCGATATTCAGCAGACCATCCCACAAGAAATTATAGCCCTTTTCCACCGAGAACCGGTCGATGAAGGTGAGCCTGGCCATCGCCTCGTGGATAGCATCCCATTTCCAGGCCAGCAGCGCGCCTAGCGTCACCACCAGCAGTGAGAGAAGCAGCATGGGCGTTATGCCTGCCCAAATCTCAAAGGAGACATAGAACGGCGCACCCGCCAACGCGACAGCGGCAGGACCAACGACGAAATATTGCGGGATGTCGGCAAACAGACCGAAGAAAACGCCAAGGCCCGCCAGAATGACCGGCCCTATGATCATGCCGGGCATTTCACGATGCAGCAGCTTGCCAGTGAAGGGCTTCTTTTTGGAGAAAAAGGGCCGCAACGCCACCACACCCGCGATGGCGACTAGCACCGAGTTCACCAGCACGGCAACCAACGTGACAACGGCGGCAAAGCCAGAATCAAGCTTGGCCTCAAACACATACTCCTTGGCAATGAAGCCCACAAAGGGCGGCAAACCAGCCATGGAAAGGCTGGCCAGCGCGGCGGCAATGGCGGTGATGGGTAGCAGAGCAAACAAAGCGCCCAGATCGCGCATGCGCGTCGCGCCCGTGGCATGGATAACGATGCCCGCGCAGAAAAAGAGTGCAGCTTTATAAAGCGCATGCGCCAGAATGAAGCCCGCAATACCAACAGAACTACCCGGTCCATCAAGGCCAATCAACGTGACCAACAGCCCCAACGAGGCAACGGTTGAGTAGGCGAGAATGGCTTTGAGCCCCTCAGAGCGCAGCGCCAGAACCGCTGAGACCAACATGGTGGTGAGGCCGACGCCCACCATGATCATCATGATGGTTTGCGAGGAAGAAAGAATAGGATCGAAGCGAGCCAGTAGGAAAATGCCCAGCTTCACCATCGTGGCAGAATGCAGATAGGCCGATGCTGGCGTCGGCGCCTGCATGGCGTTGGGTAGCCAGAAGTGAAACGGGAACTGCGCTGATTTGGTGAAGCAGCCGATCAGCACCAGCGTTGCGATGGTATAGAACCATTCACTCTCTGTGATCAGGTTCGGCGTTAGCGTGATTTCGCGCAACGAAAATGTGCCGGCCTCCATGCCCATGAGCAACAAGCCACCAAACAGCGCCAAACCACCACCCGCTGTGATCACCAGGCCCTGCAGCGCTGCCTTGCGCGCCTCAATCGAGGCAGAATTGAAACCAATGAGCAGGAAGGAAATAAGACTCGTCATCTCCCAGAAGACGAACATGGCGATCATGTTGTCCGACAACACGGTGCCCAGCATAGCGGACATAAACAGCAGGATGTAGCTAAGGAACCGCCCGCGATCGGAAGCTGGCTTGTCGGCATAGTAAGCGCCTGCATACAGCGCAACGAGCGTACCAATGCCGGTGATCATCAAGCAAAAGAGCAGCGAAAAGCCATCCAGCCGGATATCAAAATTGATACCAAGCGAGGGCACCCACGCCATGGACTGCATAATGGTAGGCACGCCCTCGCCATTTGCCAACACAGGCACATAGGAAATGAACGCCACGAACAGGCTGGCGGGAAGTAAAGCGGCCACAATACCCGCCGCTTTGCCGATACGCGGCAGAGCCATGAAGCTGATAAGCGCGCCAGCAAACGCAATCATCACCAAGGTAATGATGGACTCGCCAGGCAGCCAGGCCGTTACCGCTGTGCTATGGAGCGTGTTGGGGAACATGGAAAATGCCTCTAGCAGCAAATGGGTGTTCAGCGCATATCGCTGCTATCGTTTGGCTTTATACATGGAATCAAAGATCTCTATGTCCAGGCTTATCTCATAGTATGTACTTTACCGTAAGTCCTTTTCGGCAATGGTTTCGGGCGAACGACTGCCTGTGAACATGAATTGGATCGCATGCGTTTTGGCACCAGAAGGTCACTATGCCCTTGGTACTGCAGCTTTAGCCATCACTTTGCTACACTCACAAATCTAACTGAAAAAGTTGGCACTGTGTGTGGGGTTTGGTCGGTATAATAAACTTGCTTAGCACAAGCCACGAAAGATGGATTGGAAACGCTCGGCAATTGAAGAACTAAGCCATTCCATCGGGTTCGGTATCGAGATCGCCAAACGCGCTCGAATACACCTACCCTGCGTAGACGATCTTAACGTCCGTAAAATGCTGCAAGCTTGCGTTGATCTGTTCGGCATCCATAAGGCAGAAAGCTGTGCTCAGCGCGTCCGCCAGGCCTGCCTTGGGCGCAAGTACCGAGATCAGGGTCCATGGTGATTGTACGGGTTGGCCAGACTTCGGGTCGATGATGTGGCTGATCTGACCAGCTTGGTCAAAGGTTATTCCGCGTGGCGCCGAACTTGCCAAAGCGCGGTTTTCAAGACTGACGATCTCATGATGCACCTGCTGGCCATCATTGAGTGAGATCGGCCATGGCTGACCATCCGGCTGGCCTCCCTGCGCATAAAATTCGCCAGTATTGATCAGGATGTTCGTCAGTCCGTTGGAACGCAGCAGAGCAGCTACCTGGTCGGCAATATAGCCTTGCGCTATGCCGTTGAGGGTCAACTGCATGCCAGCGGCCAATTGGATTGAGCTGGCATCGAAAGATAGCCCAGACCATCCAACCCGCCCACGCGCCTGCTCTTCCACACTGGCATCATACAGCGATCCAGCGCCATGGCGCTGCGCGTTCATCGCCCAAAGCGGCTGTATGGTGGGATCGAAATAGCCGTCCGTAGCATCATGAACGGCACCGGCCAGCGATAAGCATTCCAGAAGTTCAAATGGCGGGGCATCCAGCCTGCTGTCACGGTTAAGGCGCACCAGAGCGGAGTTGGTATCGTGCAGCGAAAAGACAGCCTCAAGCCTAGAAATTTCAGCCAGGGCGTCGGCAATGATCGCATCTGCCCGTGGATGATCGGCCAGCGTGATGGATGCATCCGCGCCCAAAGCAACGCCGCGCCATTGGATCAATTCTTGAGCATGGTTCTCTGCTTGAGCCCGCAATGGCAGCAGTGTTGACGCAGCGCAACCGGCGGCAATGGTAAGAATCCGTCTACGGCTTATCATAGCTTAGCCCCCAACTCCTTGCGTCAACGCGTTCAACCGCATTGTAAAGTCGCTGTCCTCGTCTTCGCTCTCATGAACAGGTGCGTTCGCCCCTACAGGGCTGAGCACATCGGTATCAGAGACATCTGCCAAGCTGATAACCTCCCCACCGTGCTGAAGGGCGAATGCTTGCGCATTGTCTTGCGAGCTAAACGGAACAAGTTCAGGCACGCCCATGCCGCCCACAATATCGCCGCCGCGAACATAGTGAGCATCATCGGCAGAGATCCAGTTTGAAATGCCCGGAATATCCCAAGTCGCATCGGGATCGCCCATATCTGAAACGTAGATAGCGACAATTTCATATTGCTGCTCAGGCATGCGCTGATAGGCAATCGCATCGCGAACCTGACTGAAAAACAACGGCGCAGTCAGACCAGCCAGATGTATCTGTGCTTTGGGACCAAGGTGCTCCAGGATGTCCATCTGGCAGTAATGCCCAACGGCGTCGGCCGTCATATCCACCGGATCCGGCAGAACGGACACCTCTTCTTGGCACGCAGCAAGGGACAAAGCGGCCAGGACAAGCAAAGGCAGTTTGGTCATGGTGTCACCTTTCTGAACGACACGACAGCAAGGATCATGGCCAAAGATGGCCAAAGCAGGACAGATATAAGCGCATAGGAACCTGACATCGTACTGGCTGCGCCACCAACGCCGGTCGCAAAGCCAGCGGCTTGTGAGGCCGCCAGATTGTATAGCCTGAACGCATCCGCTGGATTTGCGATCAGAAGCCATGGGAATATTTGCGTTGAAAACACGCCACCATCATCGGCCACGACAGCAGAAAGAAGTGCCAAGTCAAACAGAACGATGGCACCCAACCAGAGACCGATTGAAGCGCCTGCCGCCGCTGCGCTGCGACCAGTTAGGGCGGACAGCGCATAGCCCAGGGCGATGAATGTTGCCCCCAGAAAGCTGGATGACCAGAACAGACGCAGCAGAGCGGGAAGGCCTCGTACAGCTTCAATGTCCTGAGCAATGGCCGTTATGGCCGCGATGCCAAAACCGACCGCCAGTGCGAGCATCAAAATAGCAAGATGCGCCAAGAACTTACCCATCAGCAATTCAGCGCGGCTCAGCGGATAAGACAGAACGAGGGATAACGTGCCACGTTCAACTTCCCCGGCTATGGCATCAAAACTCATCAACAGGGCAACCAGTGGCACCAGATAGACAGCCAGACTGGTCAAACTGGCGACAGTCACCAGCAGACCATTGGCACCCAGTACCCCGGTCGGCGCGCTACCGGTGGCAGACAAGACGATAGAAAACAGCGCCATCATGGCGATGACAATGGCCACCCACCGATTGCGAAGTGCAATGCGAAATTCCAGCGATGCCGTGGAAAGAATGCGGATCATACGCGTGCATCCCCGCTCTCGCGGTTGCTGAAGTGAGTGTAGATGTCTTCAAGGCTGGGTGGCGTGATCTCGACGTCCTCGATCAACTCGTCCATCGCCGCAATCTGTTTGAGACGAGCAAGCTTCTCGTCATGCGCGCAATGCAGATCAACCATCACACCATTGCGTCGCCCGCCCGTTACAGCGGCAGCGACACCATCGGCAGTTGCCTCGCGCGCGGTGATTTCCAGCCGCGTGGGAAGGGCGGCCTGGCGGCGCAGCCCATCAAGCGTGTCATTGGCCTTCATGCAGCCTTGCGATAAAATAACGATCCTGTCGGTGCGAGCCTCAACCTCGGTCAAGGCATGACTGGAGAGAAGTACGCCGGCCCCATCAGCAGCCAGATCATCAAGCATTCCGTAGAATTCTCGCCGGGAGACAGGATCCAGGCCGGAGGTCGGCTCATCAAGGACCAAAAGTTTCGGCGATCCAATGATCGCCTGCGCCAAACCAACCCTCTGGCGCATGCCCTTGGAGTAGGTCCCGATGCGCCTTTTAGCAGCCTCTTTCAAACCTACCTGTGACAACAAGCTCATCGCATCATCAGGGTTTTTTCCCCGCAGCCGCAGGTAATGGCGGATCTGCTCCTGCCCGGTGATCGCAGAGTGAAAAGCGACGTTTTCAGGCAAATAAGCGACCTGTTTGCGTGCTGTTGCACTGCCAGGTTCTGCACCCAGGACAGACACTTCGCCGCTGTCGCGTTCGATCAACCCCAACAAAACCTTCATTAAGGTGGATTTACCCGCCCCATTGTGACCCAAGAGTGCCACACGCTCGCCCGCGGCAACCTCGAAGCTCACATCATCAAGCGCCAGCGTGGTATCGAAGGCTTTAGTGACGTGCGAGAGGGTCAAAGGTTTCATACTCTTGCCTCCTTGCTTCGCCGACACCGGGAGCCGCCGCTTCCATTGCAACAACGGGTTCCGGTACGTCGATGGTGATGGGCCGGGTCAACGGAAAACTGTCGACGACCCCGCCTGGCAAGGTGGCAGGAAAATTTGCCTGGCTCCAACGGATTAGCTGCACAGCTGGTGAGCTCATCAGCAAGGATGCGCTTGGCTGCGACCACAGGATATGGTCCATCAGATCATTGGGCCGGAACCGCGTATCAGCAACGCCATCAGCATTAAGATCAAAGGCGGAATGATCAGACCAGTAATTGCCGATACCATCATGGCTCCACTCAACATCACGGGTGCCAACATATTGCACCTGTGTCTGGTTGGCGATGAATGCATTGTTAAGCATCGCATTGCCCTCTGACCCAGCGGTGAAGTGGATCCCGATCTGACACGCTTCAAACCGGTTGCCAAAAAGGATGGCGCGATGGGTGTTGTAGACAAAGACACATTTCTGCGTTGTCCCGCCACGCACAAGATTACCGCGCACCTCGGCATAATTGGCGTAGTTGAGCATCACGCCGTAATTTTGATCGCGCAGCGATAGATTGTCGATCACCTGCACCCGCTCAGAGAACATGATGGCAAAACCCATCGTGTTTCCGATGGATGTGTTGCCGACAACTTCGCTGCTATTGGCGTACATGAAATGCACAGCAAAGCGCAGATCGCGCATGATGTTGTTGCGGAAGATATTGTCGCGCGATGTATTGATGAAAAGCCCGTCGCGACCGAAGCGTATATCGTTGTCCTCAACTATGGTGCCAGGTGCGTTCCAAACATAGATACCGTTACCGCGATCATTCATCCGGGCAAGCTGGCGTCCTACAATGGTGTTGCCACGCACGATCGAATCGCGCGCGCCAAAAACATGAATGCCAACATGATTTTCAATCAGCACATTGTCCTCAACCAGCGCATTGACCGCTGTTCGGTCCAGTTTGATGCCGCTATCAATCTCAGGATGATTGTCACCCGAACCGCGGATCTCTAGCCCACGGATAACCACATCAGCTGCGGTGACAGTGATAACACTGCCTGTGCCATTGCCTTCCAGCAGCACCTCGCCTTCACCCTGCAATGTCACCGGTATATCAAGAACCACCGGGCCGTCATGACGGCCCGGTGCAAGGATGAGAACATCGCCAGCATTGGCTGCGGCGATGGCCATAGAAAGCGCACCGATCTGCGCAGGCACGCGTACCTCGCCAGCCTGGGCCAGGCCAAGGCCTAACCCAGTCAGAAGGCACACGAATGCCAAAGCAAAGCGGCGTATTCCTATCACTATAGGCACCTTAAGCGGTTGGCTTCACAAACATTCTACCGCGCATTTCCATATGCAATGCGTGGCAGAACCACTGGCAATAATACCAGTAAACGCCAGGTTTTGCCGCAGTGAAGGTGATTGAAGAGGTCTGCTTGGCAGATATCTCCATCGCCACTCCATGGTCGCCCATTGTGAAACCATGACTGAGGTCATCAATGTCATCAAGATTGGTGATGATCACGGTGACTTCATCGCCCTGGTTCACCTCAAAGCTCTCTAGCGAAAAGTTGGGCGCCAGTGAGGTCATGTACACGCGAACCTTGTTTCCGTCGCGGATCACAGTGTCCATCCAATCATCGATGTCGACACCATCGGCCTCAGCCTGTGCCCGCGTTGCAGCCCAGGTTGGATCGTCGCGCTCGTAGGCCTGTTTCGGGTTCACAAGCGAACGGTGAACGATGATGGAGTCATGCGGCTCAGCAAAGGTTGGGCCATCATGCACCAGATGCAGATCGTCGCCATCAATGGCGAAAAGCTGCTCATTCTCAGGCTTGAGTGGGCCCACATTGATGAACCGGTCTTTAGAGAACTTGTTCATCGAGATGTACCAGCGCCCATCAGCGTCCAGCGTTTCACCCATCGAGGTCGAATTGTGACCAGGCTGGTAGTGCACGTCGGTCTTTGAAATGAGGTAATTGGCATCCTCACCATTGTAATGCTGGATCGCGCGTTCGATGTTCCATTTCACCACCTGACTGTCCAAGAAGACAGTCGTGAAGGCGTTGCCCTGCCCATCAAAACAGGTGTGTAGTGGCCCAAGGCCCAATTCTGGCTCAGCAACCACAACAGAGCGCGGATCCACATCGTCATCTTCAAACAGCGCATCCAACCGACGCACATCAATGACAGTAACTGTGGGCGAAAGCTTGCCAGCAACGCACAAGTGGATCCGATCTGGCGCCATATTGCAACCATGTGGATTGTTCGGGATTGGGACGTAGCGGGTGTAATCACTGCCTGCATCCTTGCGCCCGTCGAGCACCTTCACGCCGTTCAGCTCCACATAGTCGCCTGCGGCAATCCCGGCTTCAATGGCGGCAATGTTGAAGACAACAACATGATCCATATCAGCGGCCGTCATGTCCGGCAGGTTCACACCCATTTCGGAGTTGTAGCTCGTCGAGAATGCGTATTTGCCGTCATAATCGGCATCGGTGTTATCCAGATTGCCCGACACAATCACCTGCCATGCCACTTGCATCTCTTCGGCATCAACGGCGGTGAAGAAGTTCACGTACTTTTCTGGCTCATCCAGGATTGTGCCATCGTTCACCATGGGAGTTTCATCTTCGCCATTGGCGAACACATATTTGGTGTATGGCACCTTTTGTGGACGCAGCCCGTGGATCGCCTTTGCGTTGGGTATCTCCAGGATCTTGTCGCATTTCATGATATCGCAGCGCACCCGAGCCACACGGGTGTTCGCCTTGTCGTTCATATAAAGATATTCGCCGTTGTAGCGACCGTCAGTGAACGACATGTGGACATGGTGTAAGTCGCCATTGTCGTGAATTTGTTTGCCATTGGCCGCCAGATAATCGCGGGTCGTCGGCAACATGTTCTCCTGATGGATGGCGATTGACTCATTGGTCGAACCCCAGCCTGTTGCAGAGCACCGGTTGAAAACCGGAATGCGCATAAACTCGCGCATAGAAGGCACGCCGATAATGCGCACTTCGCCGGTTTGTCCTGAGGACCAGAAACCGTAATATTCATCAAGTTGGCCAGGCGCGACATGCGCGTCGGCTGCTGCGGTGGCCGCAGCGGGGCGCGTTGCGCCAGCGGTAACGCCAACGGCCGTGCCAGCCATCAGCGCAACCTGATGCCCACCAAGGCCACCGATCATCGCTGTTCCAGCTGCAGTGCCAAGAAGGCCCCGGCGGCTAATCCCATCTTTAGTGTTCTTTTCCTCTGACATTTTCTTTCTCCTATGTTGGTTTTTTCGGATGCAGCGCCTTGTCAAACGCTGCGGCAGATTGGGCAGTGCTCAGCGCATTTTTTTCGCGCCACTTCTCTTTTTTGAGCACGACAGGGCATTTCGTCTTGGATTGGTAGAGCACCTGGCAATTCATGCAGTTGAGGCATTCATTGGGGTTGATTTCGCCGGTTGGATGAATGGCCTGCACGAAGCATTCATTGGCGCATGTCTGGCAGGGGTTTCCGCATTCACGATAGCGCTTGAGCCAATCGAACATGCGCAGCCGTGCCGGGATCGCCAGCGCTGCACCCAGCGGGCACAGATAGCGGCAGTAGAACCGCTCGATGAAAAGGCCGGCAAACAGCAGGGCCAGTGCAAAAGCCACAAACGGCCAAGCGCGGACAAAGTTCAGGATGATCGCAGTTTTGAAAGGCTCGATCTCGGCCAGGCGCTCGGCATAAGCGAGCGAGCCAAGCGATGTTCCAAAAAGCACTAAGAAAATCAAATACTTCAATGGCCAGAGGCGCTCATGCAGACCCCAAGGTAACTTGAATTGGGGCACCTTGAGCGCGCGGGCGATCTGGTTTGTTAGCTCTTGCAGGGCTCCAAACGGGCATAGCCACCCACAATAGGCCCCACGCCCCCAAAAGAGCAGCGAGGCAGCGACAGAGAACCACAAGATGAAGGTCAATGGATCCAACAGGAAGGCTTGCCAAGAGAAGCCTGTGACCACCGACTGGAACAGCGCCAGAATGTTAACAACGGAAAGTTGCGCATTGGCATACCAACCCAGAAAGAACAGCGTGACCGTCAAGAAGCTCATCCGGAACCAGTAGGTAACCCGGGCTGAGCGCGTCAGGAACATCTGGAAGAAAAACGCTGCCGTCAGCACCGCCAACATAATGGCCAACGCGATGATCTCTACGGCCCGGTCGCGCCAGATGGCTTCAACCAGGGCCATTTGCGCAGCGAGTTCCGCCTCAGCGTCATTCAAACTTGCACCAGGTGGTGGCGAAGGGGGCGCCAAAGCCGTGAGATAAGTGCTGGGCAACTGATAACCCAGCTCAAATGTCGTGAAGACACGCTCAAGCGCGCCCACATCGCGCTGCGCCAAAAGCTGCATCCGCCATGGGTCAGCTGGATCAAACTCTGCATCTGCCTGGACTCGAAACAGATCAAGCTCAACAAAGTCGGGGGCGCCTTGGGTGGCGATGTCGCCAAGCCGGCGGTGTTCGCGGTCCCGGAAACGAATTGATGAGTCGCCTTGGATCAGGGAGATACGATCAAAAATGCCACCGCGCACATAGCCAGACCCTTTAAAGGAATACATGCCACGTCCGGCCAGCAGGATGGCATGGTCGCCTTCCTCCAACCAGCTTTGCAGATTGGCATATTCAGCCTCGCCTAGCAGTTCGCGGCCAATACCGGGCACGCTGATAAGGGCGGCATACATATCAATGAAGACCGTATCATCAGGATCATCGATCGGGTTGGCGGCAGCACGCGGGTCCTCCAGCCTTTCAAAGGCGGCGTTCACTTCCCCCACTTCGAGCGTTAGACGCCGAACTGTGCCATCGCCGACCATTGTAGACCAACGCTCTGGCGCGGCTATGTCGGGATTGATTTCGAACTGTGGCCCGATATCGGCGATCTGCGCTTCCAACCCACCCAACCCCAAGGCCCGCGAGACACGGATCCCCGAGCGAATAATAGAGTCGTTGATGACGATGATCGTGACTGTCGCGCCAGAAATGATGTTGAGGTCCGGCAATGCGCTTCTGTCCGCAGCCACCTGCGCCAGATTAAGCCCAACATGCTCGTCCATTAGGGCGCGGATACGCGCTTCGGGAATGCCGATCAGAACAATCGGTTCATGATGCTCCACCAAACTGAGACCAAGAATTTTGGCCTCATCGTCAACGGCAATCAAAACATCTATTGGCTTTCCAGAATAACCCGTGGTTCCCACAAAGTCAGAGTTCAGGAATACCCAGCCAATACGATCGCCTGCGCTCATCAAGGGCGCCACTGGCAGATCTTCGCGCAAAGGGCCAAAATCATCAGCTCCCTCGACCAGATCAGAAGGATCAACAGTGTCCAGAAAACGCGTTATCTCAAAGCTGTCAGACTGGGCGTGCGCCTGCTGCGACCAGAGCACTTGAAGGAAGCTCAGCAGAATAACAACGAAGACCGTCAACAGACCGCTTGCTTTGCCCACGCTAGCCAAACTAGCCCAACCAAATTTTCCGATAGGTCCTGCAAGCCTATAGCAATTGTCGCGTTCCAAAAGAGCCCGGCAATGCCCAGCCTTTGCTAAAGCATCCACAATATTAATCGCCTTCTGAATGCCGACATCTCCCAGCAACGCTGGATAAGTGTGGGCAGGCGTAAACATATAAGGAGACGCTAGTTTTAGGCTTTGACTTTCATCAACATGAACCACCTAAACCCAATTACTTTTCGGCTAAGTATTAGCCCGCAAGCATATGAGTATGGAGTGTTTGTTTTGGCCGCATTCCTCAAAAAATCGCTGCAAAGACCGCAAAGTGACGGTTAGGGTGGAGCCTCAATCACAGCCAAAATGCAATGAACCAGGCGGGCTTGTTATTGCGGGTTGCAACCTGCCGAAAGTTCATGAGACGCCAGAAGGCATTCGCGGTCAGATGGTGGTCGCGAGCCACGACATATCCCTTATCTTGCAGAACAAACGCTCGATGCCGTTTCTTTGAGCGTAGGGGCCAGTCCAATTTGACCCATTGTGCGGTTCCTTTGGGCCGCACTGTTGCAAGTGTAGAAGGTGATGAAATAGCCTCAGCGATGGTTTAAACATTACAACTGCAACACTTGGTCAAAAGCACCGAGAAGAACGAGGAAAGCTCGCACCATGGCAATGGCTGAGGCAACGTATGAAAAACGCGATTATGCGCTCACCGGACCAGAGCGCGAACAGGCCATTGCGCGCGGGCTTGTTTCGGCCAGGTGGTACCACAGCGATGTACCACGTGCGCAGATGAAAGCGCTGATGGCCCGCAGCGATGCACCAGCAATCCGTGATACTGTCATTTGGATTGGCTTCATGCTTGCCACCGGTATCGGTGGGATACTGACATGGGGAACTTGGGCAGCTGTACCATGTTTCTTGGTTTATGGCGTTCTTTACGGATCAGCGTGCGACTCTCGCTGGCACGAATGCGGCCACAACAGCGCGTTCAAAACGCCGTGGATGAACAAGTGGGTTTATATCATCGCCAGCTTCATGGTCATGCGTAATCCGGTGTCCTGGCGCTGGAGCCATATGCGCCACCATATCGATACGCTCATTGTGGGACGGGACCCAGAGATCAGCTTCATGCGGCCCACTAGCATGATACGTAAGGCGTTCAGCTTCATTGGATTGCCCGATATATTCCAGCATTTTGCTGTTTTATTGCGCAACGCGTTTGGCAAGTTCACCCCTGACGAGCTGGACTATATTCCAGAACAGCAGGTGGCTAAGGCCACGTTTTGGGCTCGGATCTTTGTAGGCGTTCATTTGGCCGCGGTGCTATTGGCGCTGGTTACCTGGTCTATCTTGCCGCTGATGATCATTGGTGGCCCGCGCATCTATGGCACCTGGCATATGGTGATGACCGGGCTGCTGCAGCATGGCGGCTTGGCAGAAGATGTGTTGGACCACCGCCTCAATTCGCGCACCGTGCACATGAACCCGGTTAGCCGCTGGATCTACTGGAACATGAACTATCACGTAGAGCATCACATGTTTCCCATGGTGCCCTACCACGCGCTGCCTAAGCTGCATGCGCTCATCAAGGATGATCTTCCCCCAGCCACCCCATCGATCGTGGAGGGTTATCGGGAGATGATTGATGCGCTGAAACAACAGCGCGTTGAGCCGAATTATTCGATCCGCAAGCAGCTGCCACCGACAGCCAAACCCTATCGCGAAGACTTGCACGATGAGGAGAGCGTTCCAGCGCTGAAACTTGCATGACCCGTAAACTACCCACCATCGCTGACCTGCGCGCCACCAAGGGCAAGCGCCAGATGACAATGCTGCGCTATTTTTCCCTTGATGAGGCTTCGGCAGCAGAGCAGGCAGGCATTGATGTTGCCTCGGTGCCGCCAGAGCTACTGACTAACCCGCGCTATCGCGAGGTTGCGCCAAGTGTGTTTTCAATGACCGGCAAAACCCATTTGGAATATGGCAGTGCGGATGAGTATTTGCGCTTCTGCGGCCAGATGATGGAGGCTGGAGCCGACGCGCTGTACTGTTCTGGTTCCATACAGACCGTAGAACGGCTCGCCCAAGAGTATATCCCAGTTGTTGGCCATGTAGGCATCGTGCCCGCGCGTGCCACCTGGACAGGTGGTTTTAAGGCTGTCGGACGAGATGCTCAAAGTGCCATCGCGCTCTTTGAGGCTTGCAAGGCCTACCAAGATGCTGGCGCTATCGCCGTTGAGATAGAAGTGGTGCCCGTAGAAGTAGCGACGGCGATCGCCGAGCGCCTGGATATTCTGCTCTGGTCCATGGGCGCTGGCGGTGGCTGCGATGCGCAATATCTGTTTGCCGAAGACATATTAGGCGAAGGCAAAAGCCGCCTGCCCCGCCACGCCAAAGTGTACCGCAATTTTGCCGCTGAGTATGAACGCCTGCAAGCCGAGCGCATTGCAGCGTTTGGCGAGTTTGTCGCCGATGTGGAAACTGGCGCCTTCCCTCAAGATAAGCATTTGGTGCGTATGAAGGACGCAGAGCACGAGGCGTTTCTGCGCGGCATTGGCGCATGAATGTAACTCTTGATGGCAAGGTGATCATCATCACCGGTGCAGCCCGCGGCATAGGCGCAGCTATCGCCCGCCAAGCAGCACAAAGCGGGGCCGAAGGTCTAATGCTGACAGATCGTGAAACCTTCTTGCACTCGCTTGATTGCCCAACCGAAACGCTAGTGGCAGATTTGCTGGATACCAATGCAGCATCGACCATCTGCCAAGCCGCCATCAAACGCTTTGGCCGCATCGATGGGCTGGTCAATGCTGCTGGCATCACCACCCGCGTGGGGCTGGCGGATGCAACGCCTGCCATTTGGGATCAGATCATGGGCATTAATGCTCGCGCGCCGTTCTTTCTGATGGCGCAGGTAATTGCTGATATGCGCGTACGAAAAGCCCCCGGCTCTATCGTCAATATTCAGTCTATGAATGCCCATTGCGGCCTACCAGAGCTCGCCGTTTATTCGGCTTCCAAAGGCGCACTGCAAACGCTGACCAAAAACACCGCTAACGCTACCATGGGCGATAAGATACGCGTCAATGGCATCAATCTTGGCTGGGTCGACACGCAAACCGAACGGCACCTTCAAGAGGTGACGCTGGGCAAAGGTGAAGGGTGGATGGACCACCAAGCTGCCGAGCAACCAATTGGCAGGTTTGTTAGCGAAGACGATGCCGCGCGGCTTGCCGTGTATCTCCTCAGCGATGCATCTGCGCCAATGACCAGCACCAACCATGATCTGGCACAGTGGGTGGTCGGCGCACCTTAACTGGCTGCCGGTGCCGCGGTACTGGAACGGACAACCAGCGACACCGGGATACAAGCCAAATGGGCCGGGCTATCTGCTGCGCTATTTGGCTGCAATGCACTGAGCAAGCGTTCTGCTGCGCGCCGCCCCATCAAATGGCGATCCTGACGGATGGTGGTAAGCGCAGGCATGTAATATTGCGAAATATCGATATCATCGAACCCGACAACAGAGATGTCGTTTGGAACGGTCATCCCGCCTGCCTGAAGGCCAGAAACCAAACCGAAAGCCGCAGTATCAGCGGCACAAAAGACAGCCGTTGGCTGATCTTTCATAGCCAAAATTTCACGTGCCGCATGGTGCCCGCTCTCTACCGAGAAATCGCCTTCAATCATCCAGGCGTGTGGCAAATCGAGGCCAAATTGTTCGCACGCTTGCTCCACACCTTTGCGGCGCTCTTGGCTAAGCACATTGCCATGCGGCCCCAAAACATGGGCGATGCGGCGATGGCCAAGATCAACCAGGTGTTTCATAGCTTGGAATGCGCCATCGGCATTGTCACAATTGATCACCGGAAAATCAGCGCCCCGAACCCACTCGCACAAAAACACGATCCGCTCGCCACGCCCTTGGTTTTGGCATTTCTCAAGCGCGCTTTTTGAGGTGCTGCCATCCAGGCTAATCATGCCGTCTATGCGACCATCATTAAACAGATCAACAAGCTGATCATCTCGCATAGGCCGGCTTTCGGTGTCTGCGATTAGAACCGCATAATCGGTCTGTGCAAACACATCACTGATGCCGGACAAAATTTTGGAATAAAAGGGTTTTCCAAGGTCAGGCACCATAATCAAAACTGCCCCTGCACGCTGCATGCGCAAATTTCGAGCTGCCTGGTTCACCCGGTAGCCGGTGGTCGCTATGGCTTCGAAAACAACCTCACGCGTTGCTTCTGCCAAAATAGCTGGATTGCTAAGCGCACGGCTAACGGTTGCCGCCGAAACGCCAGCCACGCGGGCAACATCTTGAATGGTCGCAGGCTTTTGGATCATTGCAGTGAAATCATGGCGGCCAAGGATGGCTCCAAACGGTGGGTTGACAGAAAAGCAGCCTTGAGACGAGTATAAGCGCCAGCGCACAGACACTTACTCTGTCCGTCTTTGTAATCGATTTCAAGAGCTTGCAAAGGGCCATGCGAAATCACGGGAGGTAGGCCTTGAAACACAAGGCAGAACCAAGTTTTACAGCTGCGTTGGCGATCTCTGCGCATGGATAACGCGTGGGCTTTTGACTTCTCAGGCGCTTGCGTCCTGGTGATTGGCGCAAGTCGCGGCGGCATTGGCGCATCCATCGCCCGCGCCTTTAAAGCCTGCAGCGCGCAGGTGCACATTACCGGTGTTGAAGCCGCACCAGACCCAGGCGATGCAAAATCCTTTGCCTACACGCAGCTAGACGTGACCGACACCAATGCGGTGAATGCGTTTGCAGCGCAGCACCCAAATGTCGATGTGCTGGTCAACTGCGCAGCAATTACCAAGCGCGGCGAGGAAAACGCGCCTGCGTTCTTCTCCCATGTGCTGGACGTTAACCTAACAGGATCATTCCGCTGCGCGCAGGCCTTGCACCCAGGGTTGAGGTCCGCAGGTGGCACCGTGATCAACATCGCATCCATGTATGCTAGGTTCGGCAGCCCGAAGAACCCAGCCTATGGTGCGTCTAAGGCAGGCATTGAACAGCTTACCAAGTCGCTCGCCATTGCGTGGGCCGATGATGGTATTCGGGTGAACGCTATTGCTCCGGGCTTTATTGTGACTGACCAGTCTGCGCGCGCGCGCCAAGATTCCACTTTCGTTGAGGCAATTGAAGCCCGCACGCCGCTCAAGCGCTGGGGACAACCGGATGATATCACCGGAGCTGCATTGTTCTTGGCCTCACCATCAGCAGGTTTCATGACCGGCACGTGCCTGCCCATCGATGGGGGATACTCCATTGTTTGATCGGAACGAGCCTTTAGCGCTTTTACAAGAATTGGCGTCAGCGTTATCGGAACCGGCCTTATTGGCGGCGTTCCTATACAAGCGCTTCGACGCATGTGACTCCTTTGAGGATAGCCATTGTGAAATGCACTTTTGTGATGCGGTTTTGCGCTCGACCAAGGAAGTCCGCTGGGTAGGTTTAAGCGAAGTATGAGGACAACACGATGAAACTTGGGCTGCTGACAGCACCGTTTGAAGACTGCGATTTGATGGATGTCGCCGCTTGGGCTGGCACCAACGGCTTCTCCGCATTTGAAGTTGCCTGCTGGCCTGCCGCAGGCGGAGAGAAACGTCGCTATGCTGGCACATCGCACATCAATGTGGATGGGCTGACTGCAAGCCAAGGCGCAGACATCACCTCACAACTGGCAAGCCATGGCATCAGCATTTCTGGCCTCGGCTACTACCCCAACCCGCTGCACGCAGAAACTGCCCACCGCAATGAAGTGATCGACCATCTAAAAAAGGTGATCACCGGCGCAAGCATCATGGGTGTGAAAGTGGTGAACACGTTTATCGGCGGCGACCGCACGTTGAATGTGGATGAAAACTGGGCGCGCGCGGTGGAGATATTCACGCCCATTGTGCAACACGCGCAAGATGCTGGCGTAACCTTAGCCTTTGAAAACTGCCCTATGATCTTCAGTTATGATGAATGGCCAGGCGGACACAACATCGCCTACAGCCCGAAAATCTGGCGGCGCATATTTGAGCAGTGGGGCGATGCGGTTGGCATGAATTTCGACCCCTCGCATCTGGTGTTTCAAATGATCGACCAGACCCGCTTCATCAAAGAGTTTGGCCCGCACATGGCCCATGTGCACGCCAAGGACCTGATGATTGACCGCGACGGCCTTTATGACAATGGTATTTTAAGTGCCGGCATGGGCTGGCAAGTGCCGCGCCTATGTGGCCTTGGCGATGTGGACTGGCCGGACTTTTTCTCTGGCCTTTACCGTGTAGGTTATGATGGCCCAGTTATCATCGAGCATGAGGACCGTCTGTTTGAAGGGACCGATGAGAAAGTCAAACGTGGCTTCCTTTTGGCCCGTGATGTCCTTGCACCTTACATAAAATAGACTTGCATGCAGAAATCCGGGCCTGTTGCCTGGACAATAAAAACCAAACTGAAATGGGAGACTACTCATGAAAAAACTACTAACCAGCGCAGCTGCCGTGGCCATGATCGCTGCCATGCCTGCCGGCATGACGACCGCCGCCTTTGCCAGCGACTACACCATCGGCGTGTCCAACACCGTGCAGGGCAATGGCTGGCGCGAGCAGATGATCTGCGCCATGCGTGCCCAGGCTGCCGCCGAGGAAGATGTAACAGGCCTCATCGTTGCCCACCGCAACACCGATAGCGCCGGTCAGCTGGAAGACCTCAACAACCTGATCGAGGCTGGCGTTGATGCCATCGTACTCAACCCCTCCAACCCCGAAGCGCTGAACTCCGCCATCGACACCGCTATTGAGCAGGGCATCGTGGTTGTGGCAGTGGATGCGGGCGTGACCGCTGAGGGCGCGTATATCCTGTCCAACAATCAGGAAGAGTATGCGTACCTGGGCGCCAAATGGCTGTTTGAGCAGATCGGCGGCGACGGCGACGTGGTGTACATGCGCGGCATTGCTGGCGTTTCAGCTGACACCGACCGTGACAATGGCTTCAAGCGTGCTTTGGCAGAATTCCCTGATGTCAACATCATCCACGAAGTGTTCACCGGCTGGCAGCAGGATCAAGGCAAGCAGCAAATGTTTGACTTCCTAGCCACGGGCATTCCGTTTGATGGCGTTTGGACATCGGGCATCGATAATGTGATCGTGGATGCGTTCACCGAGTCTGGCGCACCATTGGTGCCAATCGTTGGCGCTGACAATGCTGGCTTTGTTGAGTACCTCTCCACAGTTGAGGGTCTTTCAGGCGCGGCGGTCACCAACCCTGGTTCAGTTGGCGGTGCAGGCGTTGCGCTTGCGGTGGATATCCTGAACGGCGAAGCCCCTGACAGCACAACAGTGCTGGTCGATCCGGTGCTTTGGGAAAACACCACTGACGATGGCCGCATGACCATCGAAATGGCGCAAAATCCAAATCTTGACCCTGAGTGGCCGGTTTCGGTGACCATTCCAGGTTGGACGGACTATTCGATGGACGACATCATCGCCTGCGAAGGCCCAAGCGAATAATCGCTTAAGCGACACCCTTTGGCCCTCGCCCGCTGATGTGGGCGGGGGCTTTTCCTTTTCTCTCCGTTTCCAAAAGACTGTTCCGCAATGTCGAATGATGCCCTGCTGGATGCGACCGGCGTTGCCAAAAGCTTTGGCGCGGTGAAGGCCCTAACCGATGCCAGCCTGCATGTGGCGCGCGGAGAAGTCGTGGCGCTGATGGGCGCAAACGGAGCTGGCAAATCAACGTTTGTAAAAATTATCACAGGCGCACTGAAGCCCGACACAGGGCATGTGCTTATACACGGCAAACCAGCCCGTGTTGGCTCGCCTGCGCAAGCCCGCGCCTCAGGCCTGGTGCCTGTATACCAAGAACCATCGCTGATCCCAGATCTGGATGTTTCTGACAATCTGCGCCTTGGCGATACGCCGCCTGACGACTTTTTACACTGGGTGAACGAACTTGGCATTGAGGGCCTGAAGCTATCGGACATGATTAAGGATCTGCCTCTGGCGACCTTGCGCATTCTGGACCTTGCCCGCGCACTCGCAGCCAAACCCGATGTGCTGCTGCTGGATGAAATGACCGCCGCCCTGCCCACCAACCTTGTGGAGCGCGTGCTGAAAGTGGTGCGAGAGCAAGCCGATGATGGGCGCGGCGTGATTTATATTTCCCACCGCTTCACTGAGATTTCTGCGCTCTGCGACAGCGCCACCGTGCTGCGCGATGGGCGTACCGTGGGCGACCTTGCAATTGAACCGGGTGTGGAAGAAAAAGTGGTGGAGCTGATGCTGGGCGCTAAGCTTGATCTTGGCCAGCGCGACACCATCGACCGGCAAAAAGCGGCTGGCAAAGATGCGCGCCTTACCGTCAAAAACATCGCCGCTGCGCCCAAGCTCCAGAATGTTTCGTTTGACCTCTACCCCGGCGAGGTGCTGGGCGTTGTGGCGCTGGAAGGCCAGGGGCAGGATGAGCTGTTCAACGTGCTGTCCGGCTTCACCAAACCCACGGGCGGCACTTTGCATGTAGATGGCAAGCCGCAAAGCTTTACCCATCCGGCAGACGCCATCGCCACTGGCCTGACCTTCGTGCCGGGCAACCGCAGTGAGGCGCTGCTATCGGAGCGTTCGGTAAGAGAGAACATCGCCCTGCCGTTCTCCGCTCGCGTTTCCTCATGGGGCCCGCTGAAAATGGCCAAGGAGCGCACACGCGTTGGTTTGGCCATCGATCGACTGCAAATCGATACCCGCGCGCAGGGCGAAGTGCAGCGGCTTTCCGGCGGCAACCAGCAAAAGGTGACCATCGGAAGGTGGCTCGCCACGGGCGTGGAAACGCTACTGCTGTTTGACCCCACGCGCGGCATTGACGTGCGCACCAAGCGCCAGATCTATCCACTGGTGCGTGAGTTGGCTGAGCAGGGCTCCGCCATTCTCTATTACACATCCGAATTGGAAGAGGTGCCGCTGGCCTGCGACCGCGCGATCGTCATTTTCAATGGCAAAGTGGTTGATGTGATCGACGCTGCCGATGCCACCGAACAAACCCTAATGCGCGCGGCCTATGGTCTGACCCAAGAACAGGGTGCCGCATGAGTTTCATCCAAAAACACGCCTGGAACATTGGCCTGCTCGCCCTGCTGCTGGTGCTACTCGGCATAACCAAGCTGATCCAGCCATCGTTTGGCGCATCGGGTTTGGAAAGCCTCGCCCGCGCCGCCCTGCCCTTTGCGTTCGCCACCGCTGCCATGGCCGTGGTGGTTATTGTTGGTGGCATTGACCTGTCGGTCGCCTCCATCATGGCGCTGTGCGCGGTTACGGCCGCGGTGCTGATGCAGAGCATGGGGGCCGTGCCCGCTGTGACCATCACGCTGGCGATAGGCTTCACAATTGGCTGCATCAATGGCGGACTGATCGTGCTCACCCGCGTGCCTGATATCGTGGTGACATTAGCCATGTTGTTTGTCTGGGAAGGCGCGGCGCTGCTGGTGCTCAACGCGCCCGGCGGCACGGTGCATGACTGGCTGGAAGATAGCATCGCTGGCGCGCTCATCTTCTGGGTGCCCAAAGCGCTGTTCGTAATGACCATCGCCATCGCCCTTGTGTGGATACCGCTCAAACGCTCCAAGCTGGGTCTCTCCATTTTTGCCGTCGGCTCGGATGAACTGGCTGCCTTCCGCTCCGGCATCAATGTCGGCAAAACCAAGATCATCGCTTACGGCGTGTGCGGACTTTTTTGCGCCATGGGGGGCCTTAGCCTCATCATGCTCACTGGCATTGGCGAGCCTGTACCCGGGCCTTATCTCATGGCGTCCGTCGCTGCGGTCGTGCTGGGCGGGGTTGTGCTCGGCGGCGGCATTGGCGGGCTGCTTGGCCCCATCATTGCGGTTTTCATCCTGCGTATCATCCGCACCATCCTTACGCTCGCCGCCGTGGACCCCAACGTGACCACCATCGTCGAAGGCACAATCATGGTGGCGGTGGTGATGTTCGGCGCGTTTCTGGTCATGCGAAGGAAAGCGGCATGAGCGTAATAGACCCACACCCAGACCAGTCTGACGAGGCCCCTGCCTTGGTGCGTATCGGGCGTTTCATGGGCGCTTACCCGGTTATCCCACTGATCATCCTGCTGGGGCTTCTGATAGGCACTCTGGAGATCATGCGCCCGGGTATTATTTCGCCGTTTTGGGCTAACAACACCATCAAGTTTGCCATCCCGCTGGCCATGCTGGCGGCCTGCCAAATGCTGACCATGCTCACCGCTGGCATTGACTTGTCAGCGGCTGTAGTCGCCACTGTGTCTGCCTTTGTGGTGGCCTCCATCACACCGCTGTATGGGCCTGTCTCGGGCGTTGCCATCGCGCTGGGCGCGGCCATGCTGGTGGGTGTGGTGAACGGTTTTGGCGTTGGCGTGGCGCGCGTGCACCC
>JBGCDM010000078.1:0-49190 GCA_045105395.1 Devosiaceae bacterium
AGCGCTGTTACCGTGAACTCTCCACCAGCCTTCATCGCCGTAATCAACGCATCATTGGCTTCAAACTCAACAAAGCAGTTCTGCGGGTAGCAAATACGAAACTCGCCTGTGATTTGCGCACCATCATCAACCTGACCGCGAACACCCTCAGGAATTTGCAAACGTGTTGGCAAGATCGTTACCATCTGACGTTCACCGCCTTCAGATTCGATAATCTGAAGTGCAGCAACGGTAACGCCCTCAATCTGCAATTCGCGGGCGCGAATGTTACAAACCGATTGGTTGGCACGCTGGTCAACGCCGCAGACCTTAATCCAGGTCATGTCATTCATGGTATCTGCAAGCGCAGCCGCTTCAGCGGGATCAACGCTCTCAATGATCGCCTGCAGGCGTTCTTCAGGAGAAACCTGCGCACCTTCGGCCTGTTGAGCTGCAGCAATCGTGGGCACTGCAAACAAGGCTGAAGCAGCGAAAAGCGCGCAGGCAGCCTTTTTGGGGAACATAGTCGGCAGCATTCTCAATTTCTCCAACATGGAACAGGCGAACAGATCACCTGTTTGAATAATAAGGATGCCCTCAGTTTCTCAGCTACCTCTTGCAACCTTGAAGACGTGAGGCATGGCATCTGTGCCATGCGATGTTGGGCAAATGGGGCGGGTTGATGACCTGACCATCTAATTTTGCACAAAATGGCGCATAGGCATGCGTAAGTGTGCGCCTCGTTTAGCCAAACTGCCAGCACATGACCAGACGCCAAAGGCAGCTGCATGTGATTTTCTTGCCGCAATTGCCTGGGCATTTCTGTGCTCAAGCCAGGAATGGCCGCTGGACAGTGCGTTGCTGGGCCAGTCTACTCAAGGTTAGCCGAATCGACGCTTTTTGCGAGGTCTCCATGTTGTTTTCGCTGATATCAGCTTCCCGAGCGCCCAGAATTGCTGCCGCACTTGCTCTGACTGCAGGAATGCTAGGCATGGGCACACACGTGAAGGCCGAAGATGCAGATGGCCAAACCCATGCGGTGGCCATGCACGGCTCGCCTTTGCACGGGCCAGAGTTTGAGCACTTTGATTACGTCAATCCAGATGCTCCAACTGGTGGCTCTATCCGGTTTGGCCTGCGCGGCTCATTTGACAGCGTGAACCCGCTGATCGTGCGCGGCTCACCAGTTTGGTGGGTGCGCGGCTGGGTATGGGAGAGCTTGGCAACACGCGGACGCGACGAGGCCTTTTCACTCTACGGGCTGCTGGCGGAAACCATCATCGTGCCAGAAGACCGCACTTACGTTACATTTGGCGTGAACCCTGATGCGCGCTTTTCTGATGGTGAGTCGGTTACCGCTGATGATGTGATCTTCTCCATGGAGCTGCTTCGCGAACATGGCCGCCCAAGCCAGCGACGTGCTTACGGCCAGATAACCGAGGTTGAGCGCGTTGATGATCTAACCGTCACCTTCCACCTGGGTGATGGATCCAACCGTGAGCTACCAATCCTTATGGGGTTGCTACCGGTTTTGCCTGAGCATGCAACCACGGAAGAGGTATTTACACAGACGAGCCTGGAGCCACCAATAGGAAGTGGGCCCTACGCTTTAACCCGCGTGGATGCAGGCCGACTAGCTGTGTTTGAGCGGCGTGAAGACTATTGGGGCGCGGATCTGCCAGTTAATGTTGGCCAATACAATGTTGATGAGTGGTCGATTGAGTATTTCCGTGACGCGACTGCGCTGTTTGAAGCGTTCTCCACCGGTAGACTTCAACTCTATGCCGAAAGTGACCCGGTTGCCTGGCTCAACAATTATGATTTTCCAGCTGCCGCCTCTGGCGAGATCGTTCAAAGTGCGTTGGTTGACGAGCGCCCCAAGGCACCCAGTGGTTATGTCTTCAATACACGCCGCCCGCCATTTGATGACATTCGTGTTCGCCAAGCGCTGAACCTGATGTTTGATTTTGAGTGGATCAACCAAACGATCTTTGCTGGCCAATATGCTCGCACACAGGGCTATTTCCATGGATCGGCCCTTTCCTCAGTTGGCCGACCGGCATCCGACACAGAACTTGCTATTTTGGGCGACCATGCCGACGCAGTTCTTCCAGACGTCCTGAACGGTACATGGAACATCAACACATCAGATGGGTCTGGCCGCGATCGTAACAATATCCGCGCCGCCTTACAGCTTCTGCAGCAGGCAGGGTGGAGCCTTGATGGCCGCCAATTGATGAACGGTGACGGTGAGCCGTTTAGCTTTGAACTTCTAACATCCTCAGCCAGTGCAGAACGTGTGGCCCTGGCATACGCACAGACCCTGCAATTGGCAGGCATTGAGATGAGCGTGCGCGTTATCGACAGCGCGCAATTTGAGGAGCGTCGCCGCGTTTTCGACTTCGATATGATCCCCTATGTTTGGTACCAGAGCCTGTCTCCAGGAAACGAACAATATAACCGCTTTGGTCCCTCCACAGCCGACCAGGAGGGGTCCTTTAATATGGCTGGCATTAGCGAACCTGCGGTTACTGTAGCTATTGATGCGATTGTTGGTGCCAACGACCGTGATGATCTGGTGGAGGCCGCTCGCGCGCTCGATCGATTGCTTATATCCGGCAGCTATAGTGTTCCCCACTACCATGCGCCTGCGCAGTGGATTGCCCATGCTGTTGAGGTCAATTTCCCAGAAAACGAATCGGTTTGGGGCTACCAGTATTACACACCCAACACGATCTGGATTGAGCAGTAAGCCTGTGAGCATCGCCGAACATACTGCTGGAACAACAACCAAGCCACGCGCTTGCCCAAGCTGGGGCAATGTGACGTTTGTACATGTCTTGAACAAATGGGCTGACACGCGTGCTGACGTGCCCTTTATCCATCGCAACGACGGACGCACGCTGACCTATGGCCAAACCAGCGATCAGGTGAAGCAGCTAGCTGCTGTTCTCAGCAGCCAAGGATTGCGGCCAGGCGACAGTCTCTTGCTGCGATCAGGCCGCCGGGTGGAAGGGCTTCTGCTTTTGCTGGCCGCCTGGCGTTTGGGTCTCAATGTATGCCTTGTGCCAGAATCGCTGAGTGCGCGCCAAATAACAGAAGGCGCAGTTTCCTATGCGCCTAAGATGGCAGTGGATGCTGGCACTTTGCCAAAAGTTGAGGCGCACGAGCTGCGCATTATGGAAGCAGCAGCCAGCTTGTTTACCATTCGCTTGGTTGGTTGCTTTGGCAACGCGCCAGATGGGGTGATTGATCTGGAATCACTGCCTGTAACTAGCGATGAACTGGCTCATGAGGAAGACGTGCTTGAGCTGGATATCGAGCAAGATGCGCAGATGCACACGCTGCATGCTGGCGCCGATGGCAAGCTTGAGCGCTTTTCACGCAGCCAAATCAATGTACTGAGCCAAGCTCTAGCCTGCGCCATGGCCACAAACCTACACCCCTCATCCGTTGTTGGCACCGCTTATGATCCTGGTGGCATCCATGGGCTACTTGCCGCTGCCTTGCCATGCCTGCTTGTTGGTTCAACTTTGCAGCTGTTTGATGCGCTTGATCCATCTTTGGATGCGCGCCTTCAGCTTTGGCATGAGGAAAGCAGTGACCATCGGCTGGTTCTACCCGCAGTTTTTGCGGCTCAGCCTGCATTTGTCGGCAGTTCACCTGTACCTCGCTCGCGTTGTTGGATCGCATCGGGCTGCACACCAGTGGCCTTGCCTGCTGACGATACCGTGCTGGTTGACTGTGGCGGCACGGCACTGGTACCGGCGCACAGCGATGGCGAAGGCCAATTGGTATGTCGGCCAGGTGCTATAACGCTGAAACCAGAAACTGGTGATCCGCTGAGCTTTGGCACGTTGCGCCTGGAAGGCACGGCCCAGTCTAATGCGACCAGCGGCAGCCTTATGTCCGGCCAAATTGCATTGGTTGGCCCACTTGTAGCTGCGCGCAATGGCAAAAATAGCGACATGCAGATCACCAACCAATATGCAAAATTGGCAGAGGATGACGACCGCAAACCGCTGTATGTGCTGCTTGAGCAAGACACGGACGCCATTCGAGTTGGCCCATACAATGTGCTTTTGCCTGCGGTGAACCGAGCTCTAGGGCTGACAGGTCGCTGGCAAGATGCTGCTGTGTTCGCAGTGCCAGATCCGCTCCTGGGACATCGCCTTGAAGTGGCTGTTGAGCCGCGCGCTGGCGATGATGATGCCCAAAAGCTGCCGACGTTAGACAACGTTCGCACGATGCTGCGCGAAAGCGGTATTGGCGATGCGGCATTGCCAGTGAAGATGCATCTGGTAACACGCGTGCCGCGCCGCGGGCGAGGCTATGTTGATGTAACAGCATTGCCTGGCTACTTAATCGAAGAGACTGGCGAGCCTGTTAGCGACGTTTTCGCCAGCCAAGCCGTGGCTTAGGCGGCATTTTCCTCGGCGATTTTTGCTAGCTTTGCAACCAGTACGGCAGCACCCTTAACTCGATCATCCACCTTGGCCCAGTTACGCGCGAGCACGATCTTATGGTCAGGCTTTACACGCGCCTGGTTGCCTCGCTCAGAGATGAATTTCATGAGGCCGGCAGGATTGGGGAAGGTATTCTGGCGGAACACAATCACTGCGCCCTTGGGCCCGGTATCTAACTTTTCAATGTGCGCACGACGACACAACACCTTGATGTAAACAAGCTTCAGCAGGCCCTCGACCGAAGATGGCAACGGACCAAAACGGTCGATCATTTCTGCGCCAAGGCCGTCAATTTCATCAACATTTTCAAGCGCTGAGAGACGACGATAAAGCTGCAAACGCAGTTGAAGATCAGGCACGTAGGCCTCGGGGATCATAACAGCGGTGCCAAGCGCGATCTGCGGCGACCATTGGCTATCATCCTCGTGGTCGGCATCGCCCTGTTTCAGGCTCGCCACTGCCTCTTCAAGCATCTGCTGGTAAAGCTCATAGCCCACCTCACGGATATGGCCAGATTGTTCCTCGCCCAGCAGGTTGCCCGCCCCACGGATATCCAAATCATGGCTGGCAAGTTGGAAGCCCGCACCAAGATTTTCCAGGCTTTGCAGCACTTTTAGGCGGCGCTCAGCAACAGCAGTGATCTTCTGGTTGGCTGGCACGGTGAAAAGCGAATAAGCGCGGGTTTTTGAACGGCCCACCCTGCCCCGAAGTTGGTAAAGCTGGCCGAGGCCAAACATATCCGCACGGTGCACGATCAGCGTGTTGGCAGAGGGAATATCGAGGCCTGATTCCACGATGGTTGTGGAGAGAAGCACATCGAACTTTCCATCATAGAAGCCCTCCATCACCTCTTCCAGCATGGTGGCTGACATTTGCCCGTGACCAATGCCGACCTTCACCTCTGGCACGCTCTCTTCGAGGAACCGGCGCACTTCTTCCAGATCCTTGATCCGCGGCACAACATAAAAGCTCTGCCCGCCACGGAAATGCTCGCGCAGCAGCGTCTCGCGGATGATCAACGGATCATAGGGCGAAACAAAGGTTCGCACAGCCAAACGATCAACCGGAGGCGTGGCGATCAGCGAGAGTTCACGCACGCCCGTTAGCGCCAATTGCAGCGTCCGCGGAATGGGCGTTGCTGACAGCGTTAGAACGTGAACATCAGTGCGCATTTCCTTCAGCCGCTCTTTGTGCGCAACGCCAAAATGCTGCTCCTCATCGATGATCAACAATCCAAGATCTTTGAACGAAACGCTCTTGCCAAGCAGCGCGTGCGTGCCGACGACGATATCCACAGTGCCGTCTTTCAGGCCCACTTTGGTTTCGGCCAACTCCTTGGTGCCAACAAAACGTGAAGCTTGCCGCACATTGACCGGGAAGCCTTTGAAGCGATCCTTGAACGTCGCGAAATGTTGCCGCGCAAGGAGGGTGGTAGGCACGACAATAGCGACCTGTCGTCCGGACAAAGCGACCATAAAGGCCGCCCTTAGTGCAACTTCAGTTTTGCCAAAACCAACATCACCGCACACCAGCCTGTCCATAGGCTGGCCGGAAGAAAGATCCTCAATCACCGACGTGATCGAGTTCAGTTGATCCTCGGTCTCATCATAGGGGAAGCGGGCTGCAAACTCGTCATATAGGCCTTCTGGCGGATCGATGAGCGGCGCAGTTCGCATCGCTCGCTGAGCAGCAATGGCGATCAGCTTGTCCGCCATATCGCGGATACGCTGCTTCAGCTTGGCTTTGCGCGCCTGCCACGCCCCGCCGCCAAGCTTATCGAGGTTTGCCTCTGAGCCGTCAGCGCCATAGCGTGTCAGCAGCTCGATATTGGTGACCGGCAAAAACAGCTTGTCGCCGCCTGCATAATGCAGCTCGAGGCATTCAATCGGCGCTCCAGCAATATCGAGCGTACGCATGGCCACGAACTTACCGATGCCATTATCGACATGGACCACCAGATCGCCAGGCTGCAGAGTTGCAGCCTCTGTTAGCGCATTTTTGTTGGTGCGACGCGTGGTGCCGCGCACCATCCGCTCGCCCAAAATGTCCGTTTCGGTGATAACCGCCAGCTTGTCGGTCTCAAAGCCTTGCTCGATAGGCAAGACAGCCAAGCCAACCAACGCTTTGGGCGCATCTGCGATTTCCACAAGGCTGGCCGCAGCGCGGGTGTTGGAGAGATCATGATCGGCCAAAACCTGCGCCATACGATCGCGGGAGCCTTCCGACCAGCAGGCAATGGCCACGCGCTTGCCCGCCTTTACAAGGCTTTCTGCATGCACCCGGACCGCATCAAACACATTGCGCTCTGCGCTCGCACGTTCGGCTGCGAAATTCTTCCCCTGGCTGGCACTGCCCGTTACCCGGCGCCGACCTTCGACGAAATCTTCCACAAACGGCGAAACATCAAGCCGCGCGCGGCCAGCCAACGCCTTATCAAAAGCCTCGTGATCGAGATAAAGCGAACTTGGTGGGGCAGGCTTATAGCCAGCCTTCTCGCCCTGCTGTTCCAGCACATCTATGCGCGCCTGGTAATAATCTTCAACCGTTGCCAAGCGATCGGTGAGCGCAGGCATAGTGAGATGGTCAAGCACTACAGGAGCACCGGGCAAATGCTGCGTAAGTGGCACCAGTTCGGGTTCAAAAAGCCCAAGCCAATGCTCCATGCCTTGCACACGGCGACCGCTGGAAATGGTGGTGTAAAGCACATCCTCACGCGAGGGCGCACCGAACGCCATTGCATAGGCGCGGCGGAAAGACCGGATGGTCTCCTCGCTCATACGCACCTCACTCATGGGCAAAAGTTCAAGCGACCTTCGTGTTTCTTCCGAGCGCTGTGTTTCGACACTGAAAGTGCGGATGGATTCCAGCGTATCGCCAAAAAAGTCGAGGCGAATGGGTGTCAGCGCACCGGGCGGGAACAGATCTACAATCCCGCCGCGAACAGCGTATTCACCGGCCTCGCGCACGGTTGAGGTGCGGTCATAGCCATTGGATTCAAGATAGGTGAGCACCGTCTCCATCGGTCGGCTTTGCCCTGGGCCAAGTGACAGCGCTTGGCTTGCCAGCACATCGGCTGTTGGCAGCTTCTGCACCATCGCATTGATGGTGGTGAGGACGATTAAAGGCTTTTTGGAGCGACTTTCGCGGTAAGCGCCAATTTTTGCTAATACTGACAAGCGCTTGGCGACAACCTGCGCCGAGGGCGAGACCCGATCATAGGGCAGGCAATCCCACGCTGGCAGGTTCAACACATCCATTTCAGGGGCAAAAAATGCCAGTGCTTCTTCCACCGTGCGCGCACGCTGGCCATCGCGCGCGACGAACAGCACTGCGCCTTCGGCCTTCTGCGCCACTTGTGCCAAAGCCAGCGGCATCAACCCATCGGGCATAGCCGACAGGGTGGTTGTGCCTGCTTCATCTAGATGCAGTGCGGGAAGCGAAAATAGAGGGGATGTCATGCGTATGTTTGGCTAGCCTATGAAAACGGCGCCACCCTTCTTGTGGAAGGTGATGATGCGCTCAACAAGTGGACCTTGATAGTTGTCTGGCAATGGTTCGCGGCCAGATATCCAATTGTAGAGGTCAGGCTCAGGCACTTCGAGTAGCTTTTCAAAGGCATCAAGTTCATCGTTGTTCATGCCAGCCAAGTGTTGGTCGGCAAAGGAGCCAAGAATAATATCCAGCTCCTTGGTGCCGCGATGCCAAGCGCGAAACATCATGCGTTTGCGGCGCGCGTCCAAGCCTTGCGAGGAACGGCCCATGCCGGTGACCGCGCGGCCAATAGTATCGTTCATGATCAAAGCCTTTTTGGACAAGAGCGCAGCGTTCTAGCGGGGATAAGTGTGCCTGTCACGGCCCAACCGTGGTTGGATATGGCGACAAATGCGCGTACGTCTTTGGCATGCGTGATGAACGATTGCAGCCCCTGTTTGCACCTGTCTCTAAGCTTTCTGGCATTGGCCCGAAAGTAGAGGCTGCATTGTCGAAACTGGTGCTACCGGGCGGTGCAACACCGCCGGCCACGCTGATAGACCTGTTGCTGCACCTTCCCATTGCTGTGGTGGATCGCTCGCAGCGCGTGGCCATGCGCGATGCACAGCCTGGCACGATCGCAACGATGGATCTGCAAGTCGCCGATGTGCGCGGCATGGACGGTGCGCGGTTTGGCAGGCCCATCCGCATAACCGCCGAGGATGAGACCGGCGATATTGAAATCGTCTACTTCAACGCGCGCGCCGATTGGCTGGCCCCAACCTATAGCGCTGGAAACGCCATTACCGTTTCGGGCAAGGTGGAGCTGTGGAACGGTCACCGGCAGATGGTGCACCCAGATTATGCGGTAACACGCGATAAAGCGCACACCATTCCAGTGTTTGAGCGTATTTATCCAATGACCGCTGGGGTTAGCCCTAAACTGTTGCGCAAGGCGATTGCAGCGGCTCTGCCTTCTCTCCCGGCGTTGCCCGAGTGGATCGATACCAGCTATCCAGCCTTGAACAATTTGCCAGCCTTTGATGCAGCATTGAGCGCGGTTCATGTGGGCGATGACACCACTGGCCTGGGCGGCACGGCCAGACGACGCCTTGCTTATGATGAAATCCTCTCTGGCCAGCTTACCCTTGCGTTGATCCGGCATTTTTCGATAACAGGCAAAGGTATTGCTCGGCAAATTTATGGCGCAAAGGCTGACCAACTGAGCGCCGCCCTGCCCTTCGCCCTTACTGGTGCGCAAGTTCGCGCTCATGCTGAAATTCGGGCTGATCTTGCTAGCAAAGACCGCATGGTGCGCCTGCTGCAGGGCGATGTGGGTGCGGGCAAAACGCTGGTGGCTTTGCTAGCCATGGCTGATGTGGCTGAGGGCGGCGCACAAAGCGCGCTCATGGCGCCAACCGAGGTCCTTGCCCGGCAGCATTACGACACGCTATCCAGCCTTGGCGCGGCAGCAGGGCTCAACGTTGCGATCCTAACTGGCCGTGAAAAAGGGGCTGCGCGCGCGACTATTTTGGAAGGCTTGGCCGATGGCTCCATCGATATTGTTGTGGGCACCCATGCGCTGATCCAAGACCCGGTGGAGTTTCACAAATTGGGTCTGGCGGTGATCGACGAGCAGCATAGGTTTGGCGTCGCGCAACGGCTGAAATTATCCGACAAAGGCGCGGCTGTAGACCTGCTGGCCATGACGGCAACGCCCATTCCACGCACTTTGGTTATGGCGTGGTATGGTGATCTGGACGTTTCTAAGCTGGATGAAAAGCCTGCCGGTCGTAAACCCATCGACACGCGCGCAGTGCCCAATGAACGGCTGGATGATGTGGTCGCACGGCTAAAAAGCGCTGTTGAAGCTGGCACTAAAGGCTACTGGATTTGCCCGCTGGTGGAAGAAAGCGACGAGATAGACCTCACCGCAGCTGTAGAGCGCCACAAAGCACTGCAACAGGCGATGGGGCCAGAGCTGGCTGGCAAAGTTGGCTTGGTGCATGGGCGGATGAAACCTGTCGAAAAAGACGCTGCCATGGCTGCCTTCAAGGCTGGCGAAACACGCCTATTGGTCGCCACAACCGTGGTGGAGGTGGGCGTAGATGTGCGCGATGCTACGATCATGGTTATTGAGCAGGCCGAACGCTTTGGCCTGTCGCAATTGCACCAGCTGCGCGGGCGCATTGGGCGCGGTGATGAGCAGTCCACCTGCCTTATGATTTATAAAGGCCCACTGGGTGCTACTGCCAAAGCAAGGCTCGAAGCGCTGCGCGAAACCAATAATGGGTTTGTGCTGGCAGAGCGCGACCTAGAGCTGCGCGGCGCAGGTGAAGTGCTTGGCACCCGACAAAGTGGCTTCAAAGACTTTGACGTTGCTGACCCTGCGCTCGACAAAGACCTTATAACTCTCGCCCATGATGATGCACGCTTGATGATCTCCAAAGACCCGCATTTGAAATCTGATCGCGGGCAGGCTTTGCGACTGGTTTTGCAGCTTTTCAGACGTGATAGTGCGATCCGCCTGATGGCCTCAGGCTAGGCACGCTTTAGGCGACCGACTTTTGCTTTTCCAGCGCTTCAGCGGCAAGTTGTGCAAGCTGTTCCTGATGCTCTGGAACGACCAAGCCAGCAGAAATCACCAACTTTGCTCCGTCTTCGACCGCCATATCCAGCTTGATGACGTCTTTGCGCGGCACAAAGAGCAAGAAGCCAGACGTTGGGTTGGGTGTTGTGGGCAAGAAGACGCTGACCAAATCATCAACGCCTTCACGCAGAACGATACGGTGGGCCACCTCGCCGCGCGTGTCTGTTGACTGAAACACAACAGCCCAAATGCCAGGGCGTGGATATTGAATGAGGCCAACACTCTGAAAATTGTCCGAGCGATCATTCAGCACGGTCTCAAAAATTTGCTTCAAGCCACGATAAAGGGTGCGCACCAAGGGTGTACGATCCAGAAGGCGCTCGCCGAAATTGACAACCGAACGCCCCACCAGGTTGGCGGCCAAAAAACCTGTTGTTGTAACGATCAAAACGCCCGCAAGAAGCCCAAAGCCCGGGACAGCAAACGGCAAATAAGTATCAGGGTTATAAATCGGCGGGATAAGCGGCTTTACGATCCGATCCACCCAGGAAACGAACGTCCAGATCAGGTACCCGGTGATCGTGATCGGAGCGACAACGATAACGCCGGTAAAAAAATACGTACGCAAACGCGCCATAGGGTGAGCGTTGCGCTGGCGTTCGTTGTGATCGTCGTCGTGTTTGGTCATGGAGCCATTGATGCGGGCAGGCATATCAAAACGGTATGCACTTAATGAGCCCTATGTGGGGTGTGAGGGGGTGCAAAGACAAGAGTGATTTACAAGCAAACACTGGTGAATATCGCACAGTGCACCATATCTAGCATTATACTTTTCGCGTGTCGTAAAAAACTGACCAGCGGGCATATCAGTGCAAAAAACTTCCAACCAGCAGGATCCAGAGCTTTCCATGCGCGCACTTATTATCATGCGGGCTTACAGCCTGCTAGGATTGGTGCTGCTGTCTGTTGGTGTGATTGGGCTTTGGGTGCCAGTACTGCCGACCACCGTGTTTATTATCGGTGCAGCATCATGCTTTGCACGTTCTTCTCCGCGCTTGCATGGCTACCTCATCCATCATCCAACGTTTGGCCCAACCCTTCGTAACTGGGAGGCGCATGGCGCCATTTCCAAACATGGCAAGGCAACGGCTTTGTTTGGTATGGGTTTGGGTATGGCGCTTGTGGTCGTCTTTGTGGATGAGCCACTGTGGCTTGGCCTTGCAGCCATCACATTGCTCGCCAGTGCGTGGTATGTGATGTCGCGGCCGTTGCCGCCGGTAGAACAAATCATCGACGAGGCAAACGCCAGGCGCATGCGCGCAATGAACGATGATCGCCCCGGCTAGGACAACCTATTCAACGGTCACCGACTTGGCGAGGTTGCGCGGCTGATCAACATCGGTGCCACGCATGACCGCCGTATGATAGGCCATCAATTGAAGCGGCACGGCATAGACCAACGGCATAATGGTCGCTGGCATATCCGGCATGATGATTGTTGAAACTGCGTCCAGCGCCACCGCATCAGCGCCTTTTTGATCGGTGATCAAAATGATCTTACCGCCGCGCGCTGCCACTTCTTCCATGTTGGACACGGTTTTTTCAAACACACGGTCGAACGGCGCAATGACAACAACTGGCATGTCTTTGTCTACCAGCGCGATGGGACCATGCTTCAATTCGCCAGCCGCATAGCCTTCGGCGTGTATGTAGCTGATTTCTTTCAGTTTCAGCGCACCTTCTAGCGCCAATGGATAGTTGGTACCGCGCCCCAGGAACAAGGCATTGTGGGCATGCAACAGCTGCTCACGGCACAGCGTTTCAATCTGCCCACCCAGTGCCATCACATCCGACATCAAACGCGGCGCCTCGATGAGAGCAGTTACCAAACGCTCTTCATCGGTATCCGACAGTTCGCCTTTTGCGCGACCGATCGCGATGGATAAACAGGCTAAAACCGCCAACTGGCAGGTAAACGCTTTGGTTGAGGCCACAGAGACTTCAGGCCCAGCTAAAGTGGGCAGCAACAGATCTGATTCACGCGCAATGCTAGATTCTGGGACATTGACCACGGATGTGATCGTCTGATCGCCATCCTTGCAGTAGCGAAGGGATGCCAGCGTGTCGGCGGTTTCGCCAGACTGTGAAATGAACACGCTCATACCGCCAGGGGACAGCGGTATTTCGCGGTAACGGAATTCAGAGGCCACATCGATATCCACAGGGATACGGGCAAACCGCTCACACCAATATTTGGCTGTAAGCCCAGCAAGATAGGCTGTGCCGCATGCCGTTATGGTTAGGCGGTTGATACCCGCCAAATCTGCCGATGGCATAGCAAGCCGGTTCTTCGTCATATCGATGTAGCGCGCCAGGGTATGGCCGACCACTTCGGGCTGCTCGGCAACTTCCTTGGCCATAAAGTGACGATGGTTGCCCTTATCGATCACATAGGCGCGGGCTTCAGATATTTGGCGTGGGCGCTCAACTGCTTCACCTATTTCGTTTTCAATCACCACACCCTTGCGCGTGACTAGGGCCATATCGCCCTCTTCCAAATAGGTGATCTCATTAGTGAAAGGCGCCAATGCAAAGGCATCAGAGCCAATATACATCTGTCCCGTTTTTTCACCGTGCCCAACGGCCAGCGGTGAACCGCGACGCGCAGCAATCATCAAATCATCATGGCCGTCAAACAGGAACGCCAAGCCAAATGCGCCTTCAAGCTCTGGCAATATGGCCCGCACGGCTGCGGCAGGCTCCATACCGGCTGCCATTTTGTCGGCAACAGCATGCGCAATGACCTCAGAATCGGTTTCGGTGGCAAAATGCGCGCCCTTTGCGCTCAATACGTCACGCAATTCTCGGAAATTCTCTATGATCCCATTGTGTACAACCGCCACGGGACCAGCCTGATGCGGATGGGCATTGGTTTCGGTAGGCGCACCATGTGTGGCCCAGCGAGTGTGGCCGATACCGGCATGGCCATGCATTGGGCTAGCGGCAAGCTTGTCGGCCAAGTTGTGCAATTTGCCTGGTGCGCGCAGCCGGTTAAGCGCGCCATCTTCTAGCGTCGCAACGCCCGCTGAATCATACCCGCGATATTCAAGCCGCCGAAGCGAATCAACAATATCACCAGCCACCGGCCCGGCGCCCAAAATGCCCACAATCCCGCACATTCGCACTACCCTTTTATATGTCCTAAGCGGACCTACCAGCCGACTCGTTAGCGCCTGGTCACCGCAAGCGCCAATCACGTGGCCTTTCGGAAACTATCGTTAAAACTGTCTATCGTTCAGGCAGGTCTATTTTTTGGGCGCACGACCAGGAAGGTTCATTTGTCGAGCGCGTCCAACCGCCAAATCTCCGCTTGGCACATTTTTAGTGATGACACTGCCTGAACCGACATAGGCACCATCTTCCACCGTTACCGGCGCAACCAGCGATGAGTTTGAGCCGATAAAGGCGCCCTTGCCGATCGTGGTTTTGTGCTTGTTGACGCCATCATAATTGCACGTGATGGTGCCTGCACCGATGTTGGCACCCTCACCCACTGAAGCGTCGCCAATATAGGTTAGGTGATTGACCTTAGCGCCAGCGGCGATCTGCGCCTTCTTGACCTCACAGAAGTTGCCAACCTTGGCGTTCTCGCCCAGGTCTGCACCCGGTCGAAGCCTCGCAAATGGTCCAACCGTTGCACCGCTGGCAACGTGGGCGCCTTCTAAATGGCAAAACGCATGGATGGTTGCACCATCGTCAATTGTAACAGCGGGGCCGAAAACAATGTTGGGCTCCAGCGTTACATCCTGGCCAATCTGGGTATCGTGCGCCAGCATCACCGTGTCTGGCGCGTGCATGGTAACGCCAGCCATCATCATGTTATGGCGCTTGCGGCGCTGAAACTCGGCCTCAATAGCTGCCAAATCAGCGCGGTTGTTGACCCCTGCCAGATCGGATTCATCGGCCAGTGTGTAGGTAACTTTTTGCCCCGCTTTGCGGGCAATTTCGATAGCATCTGTCAGGTAATACTCACCCTTGGCATTATCATTGGTGATATTTGCTAACACTGATCCTAGAACACCGGAATTAAAGGCCATAAGCCCTGAATTGCAGAGTTTAATGCGCCGCTGATCGTCTGTTGCCTCTTTTTCCTCAATGATCGCCTCTAGGCTTTCACCTGATGTGATCAGACGACCGTAGCCGGTTGGATCATCAGCCTCAAACCCAACCACCACTATGTCTGCGCCGCTTTTCAGTTTCTCTAGAGCACCTGTAATCAGCTGCGCCTTCACCAAAGGGGCATCACCAAGCAAAACCATAATGGGGCCATCTGGTAGTTGGCCCGCATCACGCACCATCATCACAGCATGACCAGTGCCTAAGCGTTCGCTTTGCTCGGCAACATCAAAAGCATAGCCACGTGCTTCAAGATCGGCCTCGACTTCATCACGACCATGGCCGAGCACCAGACGCGGATGGATTAGCCCAGCCTTACTTGCAGCCTCCATCACATGGGCAACCAATGGAAGATGGGCCACCTGGTGCAAGACTTTGGGCAAGTTGGATCGCATGCGCGTGCCCTCGCCGGCTGCCAAAATGATTGCACTTGCTGATTGGGAACTGGGAACGGACATTACGTCTCTCATGCTGTGTGATTGTTGAGTTCGGCCGCTTTGTCGATAGCCCAGCCATGCTTAACAGTTGTTAACCATTTGCCGTTTAGATTTCGTAAACACAAGCATTGCCGCGATTGGACGATTCGCGGCGACTCAGGCAAAACTTGAACATCGCTTGCTTAACCGCGAGCATTGCAAAACGCCTCACAAGGATATGTAGCTTTGGCAGAGCGCCGCTTTTCTCTCAAAGAGCCAATGAGCACAAAAGATCAGCGCACCGCCCTGTTTGGCTGGGGCGCTGGCGCGTTGGTTGCTGTTGGCGCCTATTTTGGCGCATTGCAATTTTATCCCGCCGAGCCGTCAGCATCCTTGGTTGCAGGTTTTCCGGCGGCGGGTATCGATCCAATTTTCACTGGGTCCATCGGCACCCCAAACGCGCCGAGTTCAGTGCAACCGATGCGGAATTTCGATTCGCCACTGCAAATGCAAATCGACAACCTAACGATGGAAATTGCTGCCCTTCGCGAGACAATCAGTGCAACACAGGCAGCAAGCCTCAGCACCAATCGCCGTCTTGAGGTTTTGGAAGGTGACATCAACATCACCACTGCCAGTGTGGACGCGGTAAGCGGTGCAACGGCTGATCAACCGCTTCCACAAAGCCTAGATACGCTTGCTATGGCACGACCAGAACCACGCGTTGTTTTACCCGCCCCTATTCCAGTTGATGGTGGCGCAATTGCACTAAGCGTGCGCCCCTTGCAAATAACAGATGAGGGGGAAGCGGCGCCAACAGATGATATGCAAGCCGGGCAAATGCTATCGCAAACCCCGTTTGCCGTTGACCTTGGTGGCGGCGCTACGCTGGAAGAAATTGATGCTCTTTGGCTCATACATCGCCAGTCTTTTGGCGAAACCTTGAGCACACTATCTCCGCGCATTTTACTGCAGCAAACCAGTGAGGGCACGTTGGACCTGCGGTTGGTGGCAGGACCAATTAATGATGCCGCTGATGCTGCCATGTTGTGCGCGCAACTTGTCGCAGCTGGAATGGACAGATGCCTGCCAGCCATTTTTGATGGGCAACAACTGGCGCTGCGCTAGCTGCCAATTGGCTGAATTGGCTAACAATCGCATGAAAAACGCAGTTATGGCTTGGTAACAATTGCTCGATAAAACAATCGAACCAAATAGGTGCCTTGTGCCTCTTGAGCACGCAGGCAAGTGCTGTTAGGCAGCGCGTGGTGAGAGCCGGTAGCTCAGCTGGTAGAGCATTCGACTTTTAATCGAACGGTCCAGGGTTCGAATCCCTGCCGGCTCACCATTCTTTTATTAGATATGTTCCCCGCACGGTTGGGCCGTGGGCTCAAAGCAGAGGTCAATGGACCTATCTACATGCCTTAGGCTTCGTTCTTTCAGAACGACCGCGGGTCTGTTGCTCCGTTCTTTCAAAACGACCGCATGCCTCTGGCTCCGTTCTTTCAGAACGACCGCGGGCTAGTTCAACTCATCTTCAATGAAAAAAATGTCATCGCCCGTACGCAACGCTGTTGTTTGCGGGGTTGTGTTGCGCGCCGTTGGCGTGGCGGCAAAATGCTTCTTCTCCGCACTGGCAACAGCGGCGCGCCGTGAGATGCGGAACAGGGTGTATCCCAGCACCCCAAGATGGGTGACCAGCGTGACCATGAACAGGCCAGTAGGCCCGAACTGGCCCATTGCGGCACCAGCCAGAAGCGGGCCAGCAATTGAGCCCAAACCAAACAGCAGCAACAAGCCACCAGAGGTGCGCACAAAGCTATCAGGCGAAGCATGGTCGTTGGCATGGGCCACTGCCAGCGGGAACAATGTGAAAATCGCCATGCCGAACATAAGCGCAAAACCGATCAACATTTCCGGTGTTGGGTTGGCAACAAAGATGAAAAGAAGATCAGCCGTTATCGCAAGCAGAGCCATAACCACCATCACATAACGCCGATCGATTTTATCAGAGACAGCGCCAACTGGCACCTGGACGACAGCACTGGCCAACACGGGCATGGCCACAAACAATGCCACCAAGGTGATGGAGAGGCCTACCTGGCTTGCATAGACAGCCGCAAGCGTACCAAAAGCGCTGTTGGAGGCCCCAAGCAGCAGCACCGAGACCACGGCAACGGGCGAATTTACCCATAGTTCTTTGAGGTTCAGCTTGGTTGCAACCAACGGTTTGGGCGCGCGAGAGGAGGACACCGCCGTTGGAATAAGGGCCATGCAATACACCATCGCGGCCACCACGAAGAACACGTAGCCTGATGTATCGCCAACGGTGAGCAGCAATTGGCCAGCCGTTGTCGCGGACAAATTGACCATCTGATAGACGCCAAACACTTTACCGCGCGAACCGCTATCCACCTGCTCGTTAAGCCAGCTTTCCACAATCATGGCCGCGCCAGCAAAGCAGAAACCAGATAGGGCACGCAGCGGTATCCACGCATAGGGAGTAAGCAGTAGCAGCGAGGTTAGCACTGCAAGGGCAGCAAGCGCGGCCATAACCGAATAGGAGCGAATATGGCCCACACGGCCCACCAGTTTGGCAACAACCAAACAGCCCGTCACAAAGCCAAACGCCCAGCCCGTGCCCAAAAGCCCAAGTGAAAGGGTGGAGAACCCTTCCTGACCACCGCGCACTGGCAGCAGCAGCGCATTCATGCCGCCAGCAAAAAAGAGAAAGGCCGAGCCCATAAGCAAAGCGGCGATGGGCAGAAGTTGGCGGGTCATAATGCGTTCAATTCTATTTGCTTGATTGGCCGTGTAAGTATCGGATGACCGACGCGCTGCGCGCCAATGGTGGCACAGACATGGCAACGATACACTGCATATGGGCAGCAGCCATGCACTTGTAGAAGGGCCGCCTAACAATTGCGCCAACCTAACCTACATGCTGAATAACGCCGAGCAACACTTACAGTGAGCCCTTGATGCCTGAGCCATCACCTTTTCCGCACTTTGATACCAGCTATGCTCAGCTACCAGCTGGGTTACATGCGCCAGTTATGCCGTATGGCGCGTCATCGCCCAAGCTTATTAAGTTGAACGATGCTTTAGCCGAGACGCTCGGGTTTGATGCATCTAAGCTTGAAGACCAAGCAGGCGCGGATATCTTTTCAGGCAATCGGCTTGCCCCAGCGTCCCAACCTTTGGCGATGGCTTATGCTGGCCACCAGTTTGGCGGGTTTAACCCTGGCCTTGGCGATGGCCGCGCACTGCTGCTCGGTGAAGTGCTGGGCAAAGATGGCAAACGCTATGACATCCAGCTCAAAGGATCTGGCCAAACCCCCTATTCGCGACAAGGTGACGGGAAAGCGGCACTTGGCCCGGTGCTGCGCGAATATGTGATGAGTGAGGCGATGGCGGCCCTTGGCGTGCCGACCACGCGAGCACTAGCTGCGGTGACAACGGGCGACCCTGTCTTGCGCGAAGGGCTATTGCCTGGCGGTATCGTAACGCGTGTTGCGGCAAGCCATCTGCGCGTTGGCACTTTTGAGTACGCAGCTTTTCGCGGAGATCGAGACATGCTGTCGGCGCTGGTGATTTACGCGCTGGAGCGACATTATCCCGAAGGCTTGAACGCGAACAATCGTGCGCATGCTCTGTTGCAAAGCGTGATTGAGCGCCAAGCCAAGCTGATTGCCCACTGGATGAGCATTGGCTTCATCCATGGCGTGATGAACACCGACAATTGCACCATTTCTGGCGAAACGATCGATTACGGCCCATGCGCATTTATGGATGGGTACAACCCGGCGCAGGTTTATAGTTCCATCGATCACCAGGGCCGGTACGCTTTTTCCAATCAACCGCCTATCGCGCATTGGAACATGGCCGTTCTGGCGCAAGCGCTGCTGTCAGTTTTGGGTCCTGATGAGCCAGAGGCCGTTGAGCTTGCACAAGAAACCGTTGATACATTTCCCGACATATTCCAAGCGGCCTTCACAAAGAGGATGAGCCTTAAGCTGGGCCTGTCACGAACGCAGGATGGCGACGGTGCGCTCATCAAAGACTTTCTCACCCTGCTGGCTGAAAACGAAGCGGACTTCACGAACAGTTTTAGGGCGCTTTCAAGCGATGGATATGACGCTGGAGCTTTGGCAAAGTTTGCAGGAAACGATGCACTTACATGGCATGCGCGCTGGAAAGCGCGCTTGGCAGAAGAAGACACCAGCGCCACAGAACAGGCTCATGTGATGCGCGCGGCCAACCCATCAATCATACCGCGCAACCACCGTGTAGAGGCGATGATTGCAGCCGGGTTAGAGGGTGACTTTGCTCCCTTCCATGGCTTGGTTGAGGCTTTAAGCGATCCCTATAATGAGGCCCCACAGGATGGCGAAGGTGCGATGCTTGCCCATCCGCCTAAGGCTGAAGAGGTGGTTCACGCCACCTTCTGCGGAACCTAAGGCCGACCAGGCCTTGATCCGGCCCGTGCGATTGCGCACACAGGACACAACCGAGAAGTAAGTGAGCGAGACTAGCAATGGCGGACGGTGCATCAACAGGCTTTGCCATTGGCGATAGAAGCCAAGGGTATGAGGTCACTGGGCGCGCCTCCATTGCAGGCTTGGATGCTGCCTATATTGGCAAAGATACGCGCGACCGCGATGATGCGGTTACGCTGATTTGGCTTGCTGAAAATCAAGATCAATCGACTTTATTTGATGCTTCGCGCACCTATGAACAGCTCAAAAATGAAGCGTTAGTCGGTCCACGCACTTTGGTGCGGTTTGGCGCTGGTTCTGCTGTGGTGGTGGGCAAAGAACAAGGCGCGCCATTAGAAGGCGAAACGCTTGGCGTTTGGCTTGAGCGTCGCGCGCCTCTCACTTTGCCAGATGCGGCGCGCTTATTTTTGCCCGTGCTTGGCGGCCTAAGTGCGCTGCACGGGCGTGGCCTTGCGCATGGGCGCATATCGGCGGGGCAGGCTCTGATAGGGCGCGATAACCGGATGAGATTGATGGCGCCCTGGCTTGCAGAAGGGGCAAAACCACTTGAACAGTTTAAACGAACGCAAGCACCGGAGCTTATCTCCGGTGATCAACCTGGCCCGGTTAGTGATGTTTATTCCATCATCGCCCTGCTCTATTGGGCACTTTCTGGCAATGCAGCGCCCTCGGCTGATGATCGTTTGGCCTCGAAAGCGCAGCGTGACCAAGATCCACTGCGGCCCATCAATGAGCTTGTGCCTGGCTTAGATGCCGAACTCGTACGCGCCATCGACACAGGTATGCGTTTACACCCAGCCACCCGTCCCCAGTCGATTGCCGTGCTTGCTGAGCTATTAGAGCTGCATGCTAGTGTTGCTACGCCGCAAACGAGTGAGGCCAGCGCGCCGCCACCAATCCCTAATGCGCGAAAGACACCATGGGGACCCTCGAACGGCGCAAGTTCTGCTCCGCCGCCATTGCCCAGCCGATCTGGTGGCGTCCCGCCAATTCCCAGAAGCACACGCACAGGCTCAATTGGTCAGACCCCACCGCCGCTGCCGCAAGGGCAATCATCTGCATCAGGGGGCAGCAAACCCAAACGCAAAATTGGCATTGGTACAGTTGTTACCTTCATTGTCGCGCTTGCCGTTGCATGGGTGGTCGCATCTGGCGGTATGTTTGGTGGTAACGAGGGAACCGACGTTGAACCGCCGCGCCAGGTGGAGAACCAGCGCGAGACAACCCGCCCAGAGAGCGTAGAAGTGGACAACCAGCCACGAAAAGGCCCAGCGGCAAATGCTGAAGATGATGACGACGATGACGATGACGATCAAGCTGAGCGCTCGCCTGATGGCGTGCTTGAACAGTTTTGCAACAGTCGCTTTACCTTTGAAACAGCACGTGATGCTGGAACAAACGCCTTGCGCGCTTATGTGCGACGGTGCAACGGAATAGACAGTGATTTTGTTGAAGATGCGCGTGATGCGCTTGGCCAATAGATAGCCGCATAAAGGATTTGCAATGATCGCCGCTGATGACCCACGTATTGCCTATGTGAATGGCGAATTTGTTCCGCTGGCTGAGGCCAAAATCTCAGTGCTTGACCGCGGTTTTCTTTTTGCAGATGGCGTCTACGAGGTAACCGCTGTTATTGATGGCAAGCTGGTGGACAATGCACCGCATTTGGCGCGCCTTGAGCGCTCGCTTGGTGAGATAGAGATGGCGCACCCGGTTCCTCTCGACACGCTGACAGAGCTTCAACTGGAGCTAGCGCGACGCAACAATCTTACCGAAGGCGGCATTTATTTGCAGGTCACGCGTGGCGCAGCTGAACGGGATTTTTCCTACCCCAAACAGGCTAAATCCAGCCTAGTGATGTTCACGCAGGATCGCAATTTGGTACACGACCCACGCGCTGAAACTGGCGTTGAGGTTATCACCACTCCGGATTTGCGTTGGAAACGACGCGACATCAAATCGGTGTCGATGATTGCCCAAACCATTGCCAAGCAAGAGGCCGCCAAAGTTGGCGCAGCCGAGGCGATTATGGTGGAAGACGGCGTGGTAACAGAGGGCTCCTCATCCACCGCTTGGATGGTGAAGGGTGGCAAATTGATCACCCGCAACCTCACCAACTCGGTGTTGCCAGGCGTCACGCGCCTTTCCGTCATGGCTCTTTGCAAAGAGCTTGACCTCGAAATTGAAGAGCGCACTTACACGGTTGAAGAGTTCTATGAGGCGGATGAAGTGTTTATCACAGCCGCAACGACCTTGGTCATGCCGGTTGTGAAGATTGATGACAGGATCATGAGCAACGGGGCGCCAGGGCCAATCGGCAGCCGCCTGCGCAGCCTGTATATCGAAATGGCGAGGAAAACAGGGACAAATTAGCCCGTTTTCCGCCATCTGGCTCAAGAATTAGCGCACATTGCCTTAGCTTTGCCCCTTGGATGAACCAATCCATGCCCTATCCTCGTATCTAAAATAGATACGGAGGGTATTATGATGCAGCAGTCTCACAATCGCGTACACCACCAAAGTTCCCGTCAATCCAAAGCCATTGCAGCGTCTATGGCCGAGCAGGCAGCGCGTGTGCAGCGCCTGGTCTTGCTTGGGCTTGTTGCCTTTGCAGCTTTTGCCTTTGTGATGGCCACCGCAGTGCAAGCCAGCGAGCCGGCACCGGTGGAGGTGCCCACAGCAACCGTTGAAAAAATGGAAGCGGTCATCACTGCGCAAATCGATGCGTTTTTGGCCGATGATGCTGATGCAGCGTATGCGTTCGCCGCTGAACGGATCAAAATGCAGTTCCCGACAGCCGGTATGTTCGTAAGCATGGTGCAGCGGGGTTATCCGGCTGTCTATGCGCCGCAAAGCTTCTCCTTTGCCTCGGCCGCTCTTACGCCCGATGGGCCAGCTCTACAGGTGGAATTTGTAGGCGAGGATGGACAGGTTTGGCGCGGCCTCTACACGTTTGTGGAAGAGGGTGCAGGCGAGCTTCTAATCTCAGGTGTGTTTCTGCGCCGCCAAAACGAACGGCAAATATAACCACTAAGGCAGCGCGGCCATGTCGCCGCGTTCCCAGCCTTCGGTGCAGGACGCCAGATAATCATCATACGTGCCTGTCTCAATCGCTTGGCGTGCACCGCGCATGATGTCTTGGTAATAGGCGATATTATTCCACGTAAGCAGCATGCCACCAAGCGACTCATTGGCTTTGGTGAGGTGGTGCAAATAGGCACGTGAATAATCGCGTGTCGCCGGGCATGAACTGTGCTCGTCCAATGGCCTATGATCATCAGCATGGCGTGCGTTTTTCAGGTTTATCTTGCCAAAGCGCGTATAGGCGGTGGCATGGCGACCTGCACGTGTGGGCATCACGCAATCAAACATATCAACACCGCGCGCTACGCTTTTCAGCAGATCATCAGGCGTTCCAACGCCCATCAGATAACGCGGCTTTTCTGTGGGAAGCGCCGGACACGTCTCATCAAGCACGGCTAGCATTTCGGCCTGCGGCTCACCAACGGCCAAACCGCCGACAGAATAGCCCCAGAAGTCGATATCGGTTAGCAACTTGGCTGATTGCAAACGCAGCTCAATATCTGTGCCACCTTGCACAATCCCATAAAGCCCTTGGCCCTTTTCTGGCCCACCCAGCTTTTGGAACGCAACTTTGGAACGCTCAGCCCAGCGTGCAGAAAGCTCCATCGCGCGGATCACTTCCTTGCGCTCGGCGGGCAGCTTTAAACACTCATCCAGTTGCATTTGAATGTCTGAACCAAGCAGGCTTTGAATTTCCATCGAGCGCTCAGGCGACAGCTCATGCTTGGCCCCATCGACATGCGACTTAAACACAACGCCGTGCTCATCCAACTTGCGCAATGCGCCCAGCGACATGATCTGAAAGCCACCTGAATCGGTGAGAATGGTGTGTGGCCAGCGCATGAACTCATGCAAGCCGCCCAGCCGAGCGACACGCTCTGCACTGGGGCGCAGCATCAAATGATAGACATTGCCCAGCACCACATCAGCGCCCGTTTCACGCACCTGCGACGTATACATGGCTTTCACGGTACCGGCGGTACCCACAGGCATAAAGGCAGGGGTCTGAACCACACCATGCGGGGTGGTGATCTGGCCACGCCGAGCCTTGCCATCATTATGGGTTAGATTGAAGGTAAACGCGCCACTCATGATGTGATCTCTGGGTTATCTGCCTTCCAAAGCAGCGACCCATCGCCATAGGAATAGAAGCGATATTGGTTTGCGATCGCATGAGCGTAGGCAGTTTGCATCCGCTCAAGCCCACATAGGGCAGACACCAACATAAAGAGCGTAGATTTTGGCAGATGGAAGTTGGTCATCAACGCATCAATGGCTTTGAAGCGGTAACCAGGGGTAATAAAGATATCCGTTTCGCCATCAAACGGCGCTATGCTGCCATCCTCCTGCGCGGCACTTTCTAGCGTGCGCAAGCTTGTGGTGCCAATGCTGATAATCCGCCCGCCCCTGGCTTTGACCCTGTTGATCTGATTGGCCACATCGCTGGTAATTTGCCCCCACTCTGCATGCATTTTATGTTCCTGCGTGTTTTCGGCCTTCACTGGCAGAAAAGTGCCCATGCCCACATGCAGCGTTACAAAGGCGCGGCCAACACCGCGAGCATCCAGCGCAGCAAACAGCTCATCGGTAAAATGCAAGCCCGCAGTAGGCGCCGCAACGGAGCCTTCTGATTGCGCATACACTGTCTGGTAGTCGTCTTTGTCTTGATCGAGGTAGCCTCGTTTGGCCGCTATATAGGGCGGCAAAGGCGGCATACCGACAGCCTGCAGGCCATTGGCAAAGTCTTGTGCTGTACCGCTGAAGACCAGCGTGATCAAACCATCATCCGCCTTATTTTCAACCACACAGGATAGCTGAGCTGGCCCTTCGGCTGGAAAGTGCAGCCTATCGCCAGCCTTTATACGCTTGCCAGGCCTTGCCATCGCCTTCCAGCGCAGTTGATCTTCGTCCTGTGCTTCCATCAACGTTACAGAAACAGGAAAAAGCTCCGCACCCTCACGTTCCCGCACACCTGATAGCTGCGCGGGAATAACACGCGTTTGATTGAGGACCAAAAGATCGCCGGGCTGCAAAAGGCCCGGCAAATCTCGCACGATATGATCGCCTAGTGCGCCACCGCTGGATACTTGCAGCAGGCGCGCGCTGTCGCGCGGATCGGCTGGGTGCAGCGCAATCCGTTCCTCAGGCAGGTTAAAGTCAAAGGCGTCAACCCGCATGGGTGGCAGGCCGTTCTTTGCTTAGACGAGCGTTGCTTTGTTGATCTGGTCAGGATTTCGCACTGGCTCACCTTTTGCAAACTGATCAACATTCTCCATGCCCTCAATCACCTCACCCCAAACGGTGTACTGATTGTCGAGGAAGCGAGCATCGTCAAAGCAGATGAAGAATTGCGAATTGGCGCTATCTGGGTTCGCTGAGCGGGCCATAGAGCAGATGCCGCGCACGTGTGGCTCGGCTGAGAACTCTTGTGCCAGATCTGGCAGCTTGGACCCGCCCATGCCGGTGCCGGTTGGATCGCCACCCTGCGCCATGAAACCATCGATTACACGGTGGAATACGACCCCATCATAAAAACCTTCACCAACCAGCGTTTTGATGCGCTCAACATGGTTTGGCGCAAGGTCAGGCCGCAGCTTGATTTTGACTTCGCCTTTGGAGGTGTCGAGCAGAACAGTGTTGGAATCAGACATGGATAGAGCTTTCATAAAGTGAATTGATAAATCGGGCTGGTTTAGCCAGTGAGATCGGAGAGAAGGCGCGCGCGGATCATGGCGTCAGGTTCTTCCACCATGCCGTTGCGGCGTGCATCGCCTTTTTTGATAGCATCCACCGCATCCATGCCCGCAACAACACGTCCAAACACGGTGTATTGGCCATTTAGGCTGGGCGCGGGGCCAAACATGATAAAGAACTGCGAGTTTGCGCTGTTGGGGTTATTGGTTCTTGCCATGCCCACAACGCCGCGCTCATAGGCAATATCAGAAAATTCAGCCGGCAAATCGGCATACTCTGATCCGCCAGTTCCGGTGCCAGTTGGGTCGCCAGTTTGTGCCATGAACCCATCGATTACGCGGTGAAAGACCACGCCATCATAGAAGCCCTCACGCGCCAGTGTTTGAATACGCTCCACATGCTCTGGCGCACTATCTGGCAGCAGTTCCACATAAATGGGACCCGCAGTCACCTCAATCACCAAGACATTTTCCGGATTCAGAGCTTGCACGACCTCCGGCAGCTCGGTTTCTGAATTTTCACTTTGAGCCTGCGCACTCATTGGAAGAGCCAGCAGAGAGGAAAAAACAAGCGCAAAAGCGGTAAACAAGGAAACGGCGCGCGGGGTAAAACTGGTGTTCATGGTACTCTCTTATTATTCGATGATAAGCGGCACGAAGCGCGTCTAAAGCGCTGCAAGCACCGCGCGCACGGGTTCTGGCACAAAGGGGCTGATATCGCCACCCATGCCAGCGATCTGGCGGACCAGCGTGGCAGTAACATGGCGATTGGCTGGACGCGCAGGAACAAACACCGTTTCAATATCGCCTGCCATGGTGGCGTTCATACCAGCCATTTGCATTTCATAGTTCAAATCGGTGCCATCACGTAGACCGCGCAAAAGGATGCCTGCGCTGTTCTCGCGTGCCACATCCACCAACAGGCCGCTAAAAGCGATGGCCGACACACGCCCCTGCCCGCCAAAATCGTCAGCAATGTTGGTGATTAAGCTTTGACGCTGAGCGAGCGATAGCATTGGCGTTTTGGATGGGTTTTGCCCAATTGCCACAACCACTTTGTCCGCCAATGCCAAACCAGCGCGGATCACATCCACATGGCCATTGGTGATCGGGTCAAATGATCCAGGGAAAAGAGCGATACGCGTCATCGTGAGGTGGCCTTAGTTCTTATTTTCGTCATCTGTCGTAGCAAGCGCGCCAAGCTGGATGCAACCCAGGAGCAGTGCGCAACGCACAATGATGAATTTTGCCAAATCGACCAAGCGTGACTCCCATCACAGGCTTATATGACCGACCGGTTCAGTGTGGGTTCATCGAAGAACGGGCAACAAAGCTCGACCGACAAACCAATGAAACGAAGACACGGAGCAGACCCATGATCACGATCACTCGCACACTGACCATGACAACCCTCGCCGTGCTTATCGCAGTTTTGATGGGCGTATGGCTTGCATCAACATCACCTGCCAATTCTTCTGGAGAGCGCCTGGATGCGTCCATGAGCGTTGAGACCCGCCTTGGTATTGCAGAGCTGGACCTTTGCACCGGGCAAACTTGGCCCCATTTTTCGGAAGGTTGCGCCACTTGGATCTCAGCATCTAGCGACACGGACGGCATTAATCGCACCATTTCGCTGGCAGTTCACGATGCCGATCACGGCTTCTCAGTTGTCACCAAAGCCCAGGATATCGAAGTCGCGTCACGCTAGGTGCGCTGTCAGAACATCAAGAATTTCTTTTGCCAAACTGAATCAAGTTGACCTCCCAATATCACCGCCTCTCTTGTCAGAAGGAGAGGCGGTTTTTATTTGCTTTCAAGAGCTTACTGGAAAGTTTTGAGAGTATGAATCGGCGTTGAAACTCTTGAAGTTAAGAGTCTGATTCAACATCGGGACCTTCTGAGTCTGGGCTGTTTGAGTCTGAGGCATCCGAGTCTGGGGTATCAGTGCCTGGACCGCCGACATCATCACCCTCGCCTTCTTCATCATCCGGTTCAGATACGCGTTCAACCGATACAACCTTATCATCATCACCAACATTGAAGATGGTCACACCCTGGGTGGCGCGGCCAGCGACGCGGATGCCATCGACCGGCACGCGAATGAGCTGACCATCATTGGAAACGATCATAATTTGATCGGCGTTCTCCACCGGGAAAGATGCAACGATGGGTCCATTGCGCTTGGTAACAGCCATGGCCGTGATGCCCTTACCGCCGCGCCCAGAGACGCGGTACTCAAAGCTGGACGATCGTTTGCCATAGCCATTTTCGGAGATAGCGAGGATGAACTCTTCGGCCGCTGACATGGCGATGTAATCAGCTTCGGTCAGCTCGGCATCACTCTCACCGGCATCATCTTCATCCACCGGAACGTCTTCGACTTCTCCTTCCAACAAACGACGACGCTTGATGTAAGCAGTGCGCTGCGCTGGATTGGCCTCAAAGTGGCGCAGCACGGACATGCCAATAACCTTGTCGCCATCGGCAAGATTGATGCCGCGAACGCCGGTGGAATCGCGCGACTGGAACACACGCAAATCAGCCACAGCGAAACGAATAGCTTGGCCCATGGCGGTGGTGAGAAGCAGATCATCTTGATCGGTACACACATCCACAGAAAGAATGCTCATGCCTTCATCCAGCTTCATCGCAATTTTACCGTTGCGATTGATACGCTGGAAATCAGACAGTTTGTTGCGCCGTACCGAACCAACATTGGTGCAGAACACCACATCCAAATCTGCCCAAGTTTCCTCATCCTCCGGCAATGGTAGGATAGAGGTGATGCGCTCGCCTTGGCTGAGCGGTAAAATATTCACCAGCGCCTTACCGCGGGCTTGCGGCGCAGCAAGTGGCAAACGCCAAACCTTGTGGCGATAGACCTGGCCATCAGACGAGAAGAACAGAACAGGCGTGTGCGTGTTGGCAACAAAAATGCGCGTGACGAAATCTTCATCGCGCGTCGACATGCCAGAGCGACCCTTACCGCCACGGCGCTGCGCGCGATAGGTGGAAAGCGGCACGCGCTTAATGTAGCCCGCGTGGCTAACCGTCACCACCATATCTTCACGGGCAATGAGGTCTTCATCCTCAAAGTCTGCGTCGCTCTCGGTGATTTCGGTGCGACGCGGCGTGTTGAAGAGTTCGCGAACCTCGGTCAACTCATCCTTGATGATGGTGCGGATGCGCTCACGTGAGCCCAAAATATCAAGATAATCCAGGATTTCGTCGGCTATCTTGTGCAGTTCATCGCCGATTTCATCACGGCCAAGGGCCGTTAGGCGCTGCAGGCGAAGCTCAAGAATAGCCCGGGCCTGCACTTCAGACAGTGTGTAGGTGCCTTCATCTGTCACCAGATGGCGTGGATCGGCGATAAGTTCGATCAAGGCGCGGATATCGCCCACCGGCCAGGCACGGCCCATCAATTCAGCACGTGCAGTTGCAGGGTCAGGTGCTGCACGGATGACGCGGATCACTTCATCAATATTGGCCACTGCGATGGCGAGGCCCGCCAACACGTGCGCACGATCACGCGCTTTGGCGAGCAGGAATTTTGTGCGCCGGGTGATCACGATTTCGCGGAAACTGATGAAGGCCGACAGCATATCCATCAGCGTCATTTGCTCAGGCTTACCGCCATTGAGCGCGACCATGTTGACGCCAAATGTCGATTGGAGTTGCGAGAAACGATACAGCTGATTGAGCACAACATCGGCCACAGCATCACGCTTGAGCTCGATGACGACCCGGATACCCTCGCGATCGGATTCATCGCGAATGTCGCCAATGCCCTCAACGCGCTTATCGCGCACCAACTCGGCGATCTTTTCGATCATCGAGGATTTGTTCACCTGATAGGGAATTTCTGAAATGATGAGCGCAAAACGATCTTTGCGTACTTCTTCAGTTTCTACACGGCCACGCATAATGACAGAGCCACGCCCGGTAGAGAACGCATTACGAATGCCTGTGCGGCCCAAAATCAGCCCTGCGGTGGGGAAATCTGGCCCAGGGATGATCTCCATGAGCTCTTCCAGCTCAATCTCAGGATTATCAATCATCGCCGTGCAAGCGTCGATCACTTCACCCAGATTGTGGGGTGGAATGTTTGTGGCCATGCCCACAGCAATGCCACCTGCACCATTGGTGAGCAGGTTGGGGTAGCGCGCTGGCAGCACAACCGGCTCAGATTCGGTGTTGTCATAATTTTCCTGAAAATCGACCGTGTCTTTATCCAGGTCCTCGGTCAGGAAATGGGCCGGGCGCGCCATGCGCACCTCGGTGTAACGCATGGCAGCGGGCGGATCGCCATCGATGGAACCGAAATTGCCCTGCCCATCGGCAAGCTCAAGCCGCATAGAAAACGGCTGTGCCATGCGCACCAAGGCATCATAGATCGATTGGTCACCATGGGGGTGATATTTACCGATAACATCGCCAACAACGCGGGCTGATTTGCGATAGCCCTTGTTCCAGTCATAGCCGGACTCATGCATGGAATAGAGGATGCGGCGGTGCACTGGCTTAAGGCCATCACGCACATCGGGCAGCGCGCGCGAAACGATGACGCTCATCGCGTAATCGAGGTAGGATTTGCGCATCTCACTGGAAATGGAGACAGTGCGAATATCGCCTACACCATCACCATTTGCTGGTGCGTTATCATCGTTAGGCGTGTCGTTGTTTGTATCGTCAGCCAAAGCGCGAATCTCACGGTTGTTTCGTGCCCTTTTGTTAGCCGATTCAACGCCTGAGCACAAAAAAAGTGCGCGCTTATTAACCGCTTAAAATGCGTAAGCTAACTGGCCAAGCTTGCCGCGACAGGCTGCACCTGCAAGGGATGAACGATCATGATTGATTTTGTCTCCAACGCATTTGTGACATTGCTCGTCACCATTGACCCAATAGGGCTGGCGCCGCTGTTTGTGACGCTGACCCGGGGCATGGATAAAGCCGAGCGACGCGAGGTGGCACTGCGCGGTTGCTTCATCGGCTTTTGTATCCTGCTGGTGTTCGGGCTTACCGGGCAAGCGTTTCTAGATGCATTGGGTATCAGCCTGCCGGCGTTTCGCATTGCTGGTGGAATTTTGCTGTTTTGGCTGGCCTTTGAGATGGTGTTTGAGAAACGAACCGAGCGCCGCGATAACACCGCCACACGCGCTATCGACAAGGATCACATTAAGAACATTGCGGTTTTCCCGCTGGCCATTCCGCTGATGGCTGGCCCCGGCGCGATTGCGGCCATGGTGCTGCTGTCGCATGAGGCCCATGAGCTTGCAGGCTGGACCGGCACCGGAGCGCTGGTGGGCGTGCTTCTGACGATCATTCTAGCGTGTTTGAGTGTGTTTTTGCTTGCCGGACGCATTGAACGGATGCTGGGCAATACCGGCCGCATTATCCTAACGCGGCTTTTGGGTGTTATCCTCTCAGCGCTCGCCGTTCAGTTCATCGCCGATGGCGTGACACAGCTGGTAATCGCCACCAACCAAGTGGTGCTTTAGGGGCGAGCGAGCCGCGGAGCCCAATCCATGGCCCAGTCGCCCAACGGCTCGAGCACGTCAAACAGTGCACGACCGTCGATGGTAAGCCCATAACCAGAATTGGTTTTTTCCACCAAACCGGCAGCGCGAAGCTCTTTCAACCGGGTATTGAGAACCGTCGGAGAAGCAGAGCCGCAGCGACTTTGCAAATCTCGAAACGTGCGATTCGCATCTGATAAATTCCACAGAATACCCATAGCCCAGCGGCGTCCTAGCAGATCAAACAAAATCATGATCGGCTGGCCGGTATGAGAGCCACGCACCGCAGTGTGAGCGTGTGACCCGGGACTTGGTTTATCGCTTCTGGATTGACTCATTGCTACACTTTTCATAGCACTTCAAACGCTACAATAAATGTAGCGTAACAGGAGTGGAGCCTATGGGGAAGCCCAAAGCAGCAAAAGCAACTTTTATGGACATTACTCTATGGCTTTTGCTGGCCCTTGCCTGGAGTTCGTCTTTTTCCGTTATCAAATTGGGGATTGAGACGGTGGACCCTGTGGTCTTGGTGGCCGGACGTATGACCATAGCCGCCGCGCTTATTTTTGGACTGTTTTCAGCGATGGGCTTCAGGCTCTCATCGCGCATTTCCGACTGGATTTCCTATACTATAACCGGCTTGCTCGGCAGTGTTATCCCATTTCTGCTCATCACCTATGGTGAGCAGAGCGTTGATAGTGCTTTAGCGGCAATTCTTATGGGCTTAAACCCGGTAATAACAGCAGCGTTGGCGGCTAGTATATTGCCTGACGAGCGCATGACGCTGCGGGTCTTTTTTGGCCTGCTAGGAGCCCTAACAGGTGTCGCGCTCTTGGTTGGTACGGATGCGCTGACAGGGCTCAGCACAACAAGTATTGGGCAGGCTGCTATTGTCGGAGCAACGCTGTGCTATGCCACTTCAACAGTTTACATCCGCCGTTTCGTCAAACGCCCTGCACTGGAAATGGCGGCTGGCTCATCGGTCGTTGGTACGATCGCGATTTGCTTGGTTGTGGTCATTATCGGTGCTGACGTGTCCTCGGTGGATGTTTCACCAGCATCACTTGGCGCAATTGTTTATCTTGGCGTCATATCAACAGCAGCTGCGAACCTAATTTACTTCTACCTCGTGCCACGCCTTGGCGCGACGCGCATGTCGCAGGTCAACTTCGCGGTCCCCGTGGGCGGAACGATAATCGGAATTGTCTTTCTAAGCGAGATCATAACGGCGATCCAACTCTTCGCTTTAGCAATTATCATTGGCTCAGTGTGGCTAACCACGTCAGCGCGTTTTAACCACTAGGGTAGGCCTAGATATTATTCCCACCGCCGTCCGTTCAATTTTCAAAACCTATCCGCTAACGGGTGTCCATCCACATGCTGCACCAGGTCCCAGAGGTTGCCGTAGAGATCTTTGAAGACGGCGACTTTGCCATAGTCGAACTGCGTGGGTGGGCGCACAAACTCGATGCCAGCTGCCACATAGCGCGCATAGTCGCGGTCAAAATCATCGGTCTTTAGAAAAAGGAACACACGGCCACCGGCTTGGTCGCCAATAAAGCGTTCTTGCTGCGGCTTTGATGCACGGGCCAGCAACAAGGTTCCCGAGGTGCCGCCGGGTGGGGCAACAACAACCCAGCGCTTATCTTGCTCAGATTGGTAAGTGTCCTCAACGAGATCAAAGCCAAGCTTGCCGATATAAAAGGCCAGCGCCTCATCATAGTCGCGCACCACAACCGCCATGTGCAGCAGAGATTGGCGCATCAACCGAACACAACCTGGTGCATGATGCGGCCAGGCCAGAACGTGAAAACACCTGCTACGATTAGCGCACCAATATAGGTGGTTAGCATAGCACTTTTATGCGCTTTGATATCGCTTTTGCGCGCAGAACGCACGGCACTCACAAGGCTGTAAAGCGTGTAAATGGCGAGCAGGTGGATCGGGCTAAAGGGGCCAATCATTCGGATCGTGTAAATAAACAGAGCCGTACCTGCAACAATCGCCATCAGCAGAACCCAAACATACCCCATCGTGCGATGCGGAAATGTACCCTTAGGCGCGGCAAGCTGTATGCCGCCCAACAAAAAAGCCAAGATAGCAGCAAACGCGTGCACTGTGATCAGCGGACCAGCAGCAAACAGTGGGTCAAACGACATATCCTGCGTTAGAACGGAATGTCGTCATCCATCTCCGAGCCAATGGACGGAGCTGGCCCGCGATCTTGTGGCATGGACTGGCCACCGCCGGACCCTGCACCATAACCGCCACCCATCTGGCCACCACCGCCGCCTTCGCGATCATTGCGACCATCAAGCATAGTTAGTTCGCCACGGTATTTTTGCAGAACAACCTCGGTGGAATAGCGATCTTGCCCGTTCTGATCCTGCCATTTGCGGGTCTGCAGCGAACCTTCCAAATACACTTTGGAACCTTTGCGCAGATACTGCTCAGCTACCTTGCCAAGATTATCATTGAAAATGACCACACGGTGCCATTCGGTCTTCTCGCGTCGCTCGCCAGACTGTTTGTCGCGCCATGTTTCAGACGTTGCCACCGACAGGTTCACCAGTTTGTCGCCTGATTGCATGGTCTTCACATCCGGGTCTGCACCCAGATTGCCAACCAAAATTACCTTATTTACCGAGCCAGCCATGCTTCATCTCCATACAACGCGCCGCAGCGCTTTCTTCCGGTGTGACCGGCCAGAGCCGCCATCGCAAGCGCTGACCCTACAGCACCTCACTTATCCACATCCTAGCAACACTTGTGTCAGTAGACAATAGATGTTCTATATTTGTTCACTCTGTTGAGTCCGCGAAATTGCCCTACATTCATGCGCTGTTTCCCCCTTACGATTTCGAGACCTTGTTATGGCTGCCCCGTCCAAACCGCCCTCAGGCGTGCCTTCGTCCAAATTTCTAACCGTCACCGGCGCCCGCGAGCACAACCTAAAAGACGTGTCGGTTTCGCTACCGCGCGACAGCTTGGTGGTGATGACCGGGCTTTCTGGTTCGGGCAAAAGCTCTCTGGCGTTTGATACTATCTATGCAGAGGGACAGCGCCGCTATGTAGAGAGCCTGTCGGCCTATGCACGTCAGTTTCTGGAGATGATGCAGAAGCCCGATGTGGATCAAATTGACGGGCTTTCGCCTGCAATCTCTATTGAGCAGAAAACCACAAGTAAGAACCCGCGTTCCACCGTCGCCACGGTGACGGAGATTTACGATTACATGCGCCTGCTTTGGGCGCGTGTGGGCGTGCCATATTCGCCTGCCACTGGCCTACCGATTGAAAGCCAGACGGTGAGCCAGATGGTGGATCGCGTGATGGCGTTGCCTGAAGGCACGCGGCTTTACCTGCTTGCGCCCATCGTGCGCCAGCGCAAAGGCGAATACCGCAAAGATATTGGCGAACTGACCAAACAAGGCTTTGCGCGGCTAAAGATCGATGGCGAGTATTATGAAATCGGCGACGCCCCTGCGCTCGATAAGAAGTTCAAGCACGATATCGATGTGGTGGTGGATCGCATCGTGGTGCGCGATGATTTGGCCACACGCTTGGCTGACAGCTTTGAAACAGCGCTGAAGCTGGCTGATGGGCTGGCAGTGGCTGAATATGCTGACTTGAAAGAAGGCGAGCCTCTGCCAGAACGCATCGTGTTTTCGCAGCGGTTTGCCTGTCCAGAATCAGGCTTCACAATTCCTGAGATTGAACCACGACTTTTTTCCTTTAACTCTCCGCAAGGCGCCTGCCCTACCTGTGATGGGCTGGGCACGACGCTGGAGTTTGAAGAGGCACTGATTGTGCCAGACCCTTCGCTATCGTTGCGCCAGGGTGCGGTGGCCCCTTGGGCAAAAACCGGCAACACGTCACCCTATTACACCCAAACTCTGGATGCGATTTGTCGCCACTATAAAGCCAGCATGGCCAAAGCCTGGAGCGACCTGCCCGAAAAAGTTCAAGACGTAATCCTCTATGGCTCAGGCGAAGAGGCCATCACATTCACTTATGATGATGGATTGCGCAGCTACAAAACGGCCAAACCGTTTGAAGGCGTGATTGGTAATATCGAGCGGCGCTGGCGCGAAACAGACAGCCAATGGGTGCGCGAGGAGCTGTCGCGTTTCCAGTCCAGCCAGCCGTGCGAAGTGTGTGACGGCAACCGCCTGCGACCAGAATCGCTGGCGGTGAAGATCGCAGGTGAACATATTGGCACCGCTGCCAAACTTTCCATTCGCCACGCCAATGATTGGTTTGACGGTTTGCCGGAAAAGCTAACCGACAAGCAAAACGCCATTGCTAAAGCGATCCTAAAAGAGATCCGCGACCGGCTGAAATTCCTCAACGACGTGGGGCTACAATATCTCACCCTTTCACGTTCCTCTGGCACACTTTCAGGCGGCGAAAGTCAACGCATCCGACTGGCATCACAGATCGGCTCTGGCCTGACAGGTGTGCTTTATGTGCTGGATGAGCCGAGCATTGGCCTGCATCAGCGCGATAATGATCGGCTGCTAGAAACGCTGAAACACCTACGTGATTTGGGCAATACCGTGATCGTGGTGGAGCATGATGAGGATGCAGTACGCACCGCCGACTATGTGGTCGATATTGGCCCTGGCGCAGGCGTGCATGGCGGCCACATCGTGGCAGAGGGAACGCCACAAGAGGTGATGGACAACCCCAACTCGCTGACCGGGCAATATCTGTCTGGCGCCCGCGCGATCCCTGTGTCTGCCAAGCGCCGCAAGGGCAAAAAAAGCCAAGCGATCAAAGTGAAAGGTGCGCGCGGGAACAACTTGAAAAACGTTTCTGCGAGCATACCGCTGGGCACATTTAGCTGCGTGACCGGCGTTTCTGGTGGCGGTAAATCCACATTCCTTCTGGAAACGCTGTACAAGGTGGCTGCACGCCGCTTGAACGGTGCGCGCGAAAACCCTGCTCCGCATGATAGCGTGTCGGGCCTAGAGTTTTTGGACAAAGTGATTGATATCGATCAGTCGCCAATTGGGCGCACCCCACGCTCCAACCCTGCCACCTATACCGGAGCGTTCACACCGATCCGCGACTGGTTTGCCGGTCTGCCAGAGTCCAAGGCGCGTGGTTATGCGGCTGGGCGTTTTTCGTTCAACGTGAAGGGCGGGCGCTGCGAGGCTTGCCAGGGCGATGGTGTCATCAAGATTGAGATGCACTTCCTTCCAGATGTTTATGTCACCTGCGATGTTTGCCACGGTAAGCGCTACAACCGCGAAACGCTGGACATCCAGTTCAAGGGCAAGAGTATTGCTGATGTGCTGGATATGACGGTGGAGGAAGGCGCGCAGTTCTTCTCCGCTGTGCCGGCTGTGCGCGATAAGCTGGTGACGCTCAACCGTGTGGGCCTTGGCTATGTGAAGGTTGGCCAGCAGGCCACAACGCTATCGGGCGGCGAGGCGCAGCGTGTGAAGCTTGCCAAAGAGCTGTCCAAACGCTCCACCGGCCGCACGCTTTACATTTTGGATGAGCCAACCACGGGCCTGCATTTTCATGATGTGGCCAAGCTGCTGGAGGTGCTGCACGAGCTGGTGGACCAGGGCAACAGCGTGATTGTGATTGAGCACAATTTGGAGGTTATCAAGACCGCGGACTGGATTGTTGATCTTGGCCCAGAGGGCGGCGATGGTGGCGGCGAGCTGGTGGCCATGGGCACGCCGGAGCAGGTGGTCAAAGAGAAGCGGTCTTATACAGGGCATTATCTGGCGGACGTGTTGGCGCGCGGCGGTGCCAAACCAGCTGCTAAATCTGTGGCAGCTGAATAGTGCTTTCCTATCAACACGCCTACCACGCTGGAAATTTGGCGGACGTGCATAAGCATGCGCTGCTTGCCCTGGTTCTGGATTACATGGTGCGTAAGCCCAAACCGCTCACTTACATGGAAACCCATGCTGGGCGTGGTCTCTACGACTTGGGATCCAAGGAGGCCAAGAAAACTGGTGAAGCTGCGGCCGGTGTTGCGAAGCTTTTGGAATGGTTTCCCGCAAACCACCCCTACGCCCGTGCCGTGGAGCGGGTGCGACGTGAGCATGGTGCAGATGCCTATCCAGGCTCCCCATTGGTTGCATACGAGATGCTGCAGCATGTTGATCGCTCTGGCGATAGGCTTCAGCTGGCCGAACTGCACCCCCAAGAACATGCAGCCCTGCAAGAAGCCATGCCGCGTTCTGGCGTCCACATTTATAAAGAAGACGGTTTCCCGTGGGCCGCGCGGCTATGCCCTCCCACACCACGCCGGGGCGTGATGATGATTGACCCAAGCTATGAGCTTGAGCATGACTTTTCAGGTATTGGCAGCTTTTTGCCTGGCCTACACACCCTTTGGCCGGTGGGCGTGATTATGCTGTGGTATCCCATCCTGGAAGATGGCGGGCATGAGATCATGGTAGATGAGCTGGAAGAAGCAGGCTTTGAAGAAACGCTACACCATGAAGTGAGGTTTAAAGCTACTGGTGCAAACCACCGGCTCAGGGGTAGCGGCATGTTTGTGATCAACCCACCCTACACCCTTAAGGATGAAGCTAAGAAAGTGTCGGCAATTTTCCAGAAGGCTTTATTGGCCTAAACTATTCTAGCTCGCATACGGCCAAGTAGCATACCATTCAGCCAGCGGCATCACGTCCACATCAGCACCGTTGGCATAGGGCCAAGGGTCGATCGCCCAATCTTCCCCAGATGCAGTTTCACGCAGCACAGCGGTTGCATGCGGATAGCGACCATCCAAGAAGAACCCACGCGCCACAGGGTAAGCAGGCGTATGGTGGGCCAACAACCCATTTTCGGCAAGCAGGATCATGGTTGTAGTGGTGTTGGTGGTCTCATCTAGGCAATCCATTTGCCCTGGCACACCTGCATTTTGCAGATCTAACCCGCCAATATCATCATCGGAACCGACAACCGGCCCGACGCGATCTTCCACCCACATTACGGCGCGGCGCAGAGCAGCACGCTCGGCTTGTGGGCTATCACGACCTGTTTCCATAATGCCAGCAAGCACGGCAATATCGGCATCGGTAAGCCGAACTTGCGTTTGGCGCTGGCAGCCAAAGCCGTGGCAAATGCCAATATCCAAGCCCTGCGGCGTGCGCGCGTCTTGCGTGGCGTACCAGCCAAGTGGGCTTGCGCCAGAAGACACACATCCGCCAAGCGCCAAAGCGCCAAGCAACACAGCGATGGATCGATAGGAGTGAAACACGGGCAACCCTTTTGGTGGACTATATTTGGCTAGCAACCGGGGCTAGGCGCGGCAAGATGGGGCACCCTCAACACAGCGTGTTTGCCTTGCCGCGTTGCAATGTGGCCACTAAAAGAGGCGCTTGCTAAGGCCAATCTGCAGGATCTAACTCATGTCTATCAAACCCATACACATTATCGGCGGCGGACTGGCCGGATCAGAAGCTGCCTGGCAAGCCGCACAAATGGGCGTGCCAGTGGTTCTGCACGAAATGCGCGGCAGTGCTGGGCATCCAGGTACCGATGCTCACAAAACCGATGGTTTGGCAGAGCTTGTTTGCTCCAATTCGTTCCGTTCTGATGATGCAACCTCCAACGCGGTGGGCGTGCTGCATGCAGAAATGCGCAAACTAGGCTCGCTCATCATGGCAACAGGCGACACCCATCAGGTGCCTGCAGGTGGTGCCCTGGCGGTGGATCGCGATGGGTTTTCCAATGGCGTGAGTGAGACTTTGCATGCTCATCCGCTGATTTCGGTTGAGCGCAGCGAGATATCTGGCCTTCCGCCAGAAGAGTGGGACAGTGTGATCATCGCAACGGGTCCGCTAACCGCCCCAACCTTAGCGCAGGCTATCCTTGAGCTGACTGGCCAAGATGAGTTGGCCTTTTTCGATGCCATTGCGCCCATTGTCCACACCGATTCCATTAATATGGAAAAGGCCTGGTTCCAGTCGCGTTACGATAAGGTTGGGCCTGGTGGCACGGGCAAAGACTACATCAACTGCCCTATGGATGAGGCGCTCTATAACCGCTTTATTGATGCGTTAGTGGAAGCGGACGCCCATGATTTCAAAGCCTGGGAGAAGGATACCCCCTACTTCAATGGCTGCTTGCCCATTGAGGTGATGGCCACGCGTGGGCGCGAAACGCTGCGCTTTGGCCCAATGAAACCTGTGGGCCTGACCAATGCGCACGACCCAGAAGTAAAGCCGTATGCCATTGTGCAGCTGCGCCAAGACAATGCACTGGGCACGCTGTTCAACCTGGTAGGCTTTCAAACCAAGATCAAATATGGCGCGCAGTCAGATATTTTACGCATGATTCCAGGGTTGGAAGAGGCGCGCTTTGCCCGCCTGGGCGGTATGCACCGCAATACCTACCTCAACTCTCCTGTGCTGCTGGACGCCGAAATGCGCTTAAAGGCGCAGCCACGCCTACGTTTTGCCGGGCAGATCACAGGGTGTGAGGGCTATATCGAATCCGCCAGCATTGGCCTTTATACGGGCCGATTGGCGGCCGCGGAGCGCTTGGGTGTGGAACTGCCTACCCTGCCAGCAACCACAGCCCTTGGATCGCTGGTGAACCACATTACCGGTGGGCACGTGAGCGATGATGGCGATGCCAGCGAGAACAAGCCGCGCTCTTTCCAGCCGATGAATATCAATTTTGGCCTGTTTCCACCCCATGAGGGGCCTTTGGTGGATGAGGAAGGCAAGCGGATCAAAGGCAAGGCCAAGGGTTTGGCGCGTAAGCAGGCGCTGGCCAAAAAGGCACTTGAAGCCTGTGACGGTTGGGTTGCCTCCCTGGATGGGATCACAGCTCAGGCAGCGGAATAGCTAAAAAACTGGCATGCGTTTGGATGCGCGCCATAGCCGGTATAGTTTGCGCCAACGCGGCGTTGTAAGTGCGGACTGGTAAGGATCGGCTGACCAATTGTGCGCCTCGCTGAGAGTTCGCTCCGCAAGCGTGAAAGGCAGCCAAACCGGATTGGTCGAGCCCGACAGGTTGCTTGAGGCTTCACGTGCTTTGTCCAGATGCTCCAGGCCGTATGTGACGAAGGCCCGCAACGTTTGCTCAAGTTCACCGGCAGGTTGCTGTTGCTGCAGCATTTCACGTGTCAGTCCGTATTGCTGCATAATCTCGGTTGGCAAAAAGCACTGCCCCCTGCCAACCCATATCGGTAAATTCTCCAGCGTGCGGGCAACCGCCAGAGCCACGCCGCCATGGCCTGCCACATCGGCGAAACGAGCTGGACTTTCTCCAGACAGGATCGAAGCGGCTAGCGACATAGGGCCCGACCAAACCTCACCAGCATAGCCCTCAAAGTCTGTCATCGTTGGCATCACATCGTCGTAAAGATCAAACGTGCGCGCATCGAGCACAGCCAAGAGTGGTGCAGTGGGGATGCTGTGGTGTTCTATCGCCTGCAACAAAGCTGCGGCCAACGGGTTGGCTTCCACCGCACCATGCGTTGTGCCTGAAAGCGTATCGCGCCACCATTGCAAGCGAATTTCGCCCGGCATTGGATCAGAAATCAAGGAACGAATACGTTCAATTTCCACAAGGTAGGCAAACACAACGATACATGCGCTGCGCTTATCAGCGGCGGCAAACTGCAGCGCGGCATACCAGTCAAAACCATGCGTGCGCAGATGATTTGTTGCAAAAGCGGTTGGATCAGATGACACGGCAGGTCCCTATCAAGATCCCTGTAATGTGAGCGGTAAAAGCGCAGCTGCAACCCGCCTATCTTCAGAAAGCAGCACATTGTATGTGCGCACAGCGGCCCGTGTTGCACTTACTTCTAGAGCCAACCCGGCATCGCGCAACGCATCACGTGTCGGATCGGGCAATGGTGCAATATCACTGCCAGTGCCAATCACGAGAATATCTATATCAGCCGCCAGGGTGAAAGCGGGCTCCAGGTGATCGATCAAAAGATCAAACGCCGATGCTGGAGCATCCCAGGCCTGGGTGCGCCCAGGCAGCCCCATCAAGGGGCCTTGATGCGACATGCCATAGTGCTGGCCACCAAAGCGAAAGCCTGTATCCAGCACTGCATCAATGGGTGCTTGAAACGCGAGGAATTGGTCTTTCGCGCCGTTAGGCACCATCGGGTGTTTCGTCGTTGGAGGGATGCTCGGCAACTTCCTTCGCTTGCTTGGCTGGGCGCAGTTTCAAATAAACCAGCACGGGGCCAGCCACGAAAATGGAGGAATAGGTACCAACCAAAACTCCCCAAATCATCGCTGCAGTAAAGGAACGAATGATTTCGCCACCAAAAATAAACAGAGAACCAAGCGCGATGAGTGTGGTGACCGATGTCATAATGGTGCGCGAGAGCATAGAATTGACCGACAGATTGAGCAGATCGTCAATCAGCATCTTCTTGAAGCGGCGCAAATTTTCACGCACGCGGTCATAGACCACCACCGTATCGTTGAGCGAGTACCCCACAATGGTTAGGATTGCCGCAATGGAGGAGAGATTGAACTCCAGTCCCGTTACCGCGAACAATCCCAGTGTGAGAATGACATCGTGCACCGTGGCAACGATGGCTCCAACGGCAAACTGCCACTCAAACCGGAACCATATGTAGATCAAAATAGCGCCTAGCGCGGCAATCACAGCAACCACACCGGCAATCGCCAACTCGCCTGATACGCGCGGGCCCACAACTTCAAAGCGTCGATATTCTATCGCTTCATTGCCAAGTTCGGCACGTACCTGTTCAACGACCACTTGCTGTGCACGATCACCGCCGGGCTGCTGCTCAATACGAATGAGCACATCAGTATCATTGCCAAACGATTGCACCTCAACATCACCAAACTGCAGCTGATTGAGTTGCGTGCGGATGCCGGACACATCAGCGGGCCCATCCAGGGTGCGAATTTCAACAACCGTACCACCCTTAAAATCGATGCCGAGGTTTAGCCCCAGCGCGCCGAACACGCCCAGCGAAACAACCATCATGACGATGGAAAGCGGGAACGCCCAGTTGCGGTAGGCCATGAACCGGAATTTCGGTTCAGCAGGCAGGTATTTGATGAGGGCAAACGACATGGTGTGCGGCCTTTAAGGCAAAGCTTGAAAACTAAATAGGAAGCGCAGTTGGGCGGCGTGTCTTTACCCACAGAGCAACCAAAAGGCGGGTAAGCGTATAGGCTGTGAACACTGTGGTGACGATGCCAATGGCAAGCGTGACAGCAAAGCCACGCACCGGCCCTGAACCGAGCTGGAACAGAATAACCGCGGCAATAAGCGTTGTGATGTTCGCATCCAAAATGGTGCGCAGCGCCTCACGGAAGCCAACGTCGATGGCGGCAATGGTTTTGCGGCCGCGCCGCACCTCTTCGCGAATGCGCTCAAAGATCAGCACATTGGAATCCACCGCCGTACCCACAGTCAAAACGATACCGGCAATGCCAGGAAGTGTCAGTGTGGCTCCAAGAATGGAGAGGGCCGCAAGGATGAGCGAAATGTTCACAAACAGAGCAACGTTCGCGAACAAACCGAACATGCCGTAGGACAGCCCCATAAAGAGCAAAACGCCAATGGCCCCGATCACACCAGCGATTTCACCGGCAGCAATGGAATCAGCACCTAGGCCCGGGCCCACCGTGCGTTCTTCAACAATGGTAAGATCGGCAGGCAAAGCGCCCGCGCGCAGCAGGATCGCTAGATCGTTGGCAAGCTCAGGGGTAAAGTTACCAGAAATTTGGCCAGAACCACCCAAAATAGGCTCGCGAATAACCGGTGCCGAAATCACTTCATCATCCAGTACGATCGCGAAAGGCTGGCCCACGTTTTCCGTTGTTGCCTGGCCAAATGTGGTCGCGCCAGATGTGTTGAAGCGGAAAGAGACAATGGCTTCGGAAGTTTGCTGATCAAAGCCTGGCTGCGCATCAGCAAGCTGATCACCCTGGATCAATGCACGCGACTGAAGCAGATAAGGCTGCACAGGCTCGTCAATAGAATTGGTGAGGAAGCAGCCAGCAGGCGCGCGGGTGCGTAGCGCCTCATCCACGCTCATATCCTCACACATCAGGTGGAATGAGAGCGCGGCTGTTTGTTGCAAAAGATCTTTAAGCCGCTGCGGATCATCAAGACCCGGCACCTGGACCAACACACGATCTTGGCCTTCGCGCTGAATGGTTGGCTCTGTGGTGCCCAGTTGGTCAATACGGCGGCGGATAACTTCAATGGACTGCTGCACAGCCTGCACAAGGCGCGCTTCAATGCCCTCTGATGTAAGGGTAAGCCGTGCAAGGCCATCATCGGCGATATCAACTTCAACGTCGCGCTCCTGCGCGCCAAAGGATAGCGGGTCGGCAGGTGCTGCTAGGTTGTCCAGCACAGCGCGTGCATCTTCAAGCCGGTCCAAATCGCGAATGCGAAGCTGAACGGCCTCAGTTTGAATGCTCAGTCCGGTGTAGCCAATGCGTTCTTCGCGCAAGGATGTGCGCACATCATCTCGCAGCACTTCCAGTCGATCATCAACCAGGCTTTGGCGCTCCACTTGCAAAAGCATGTGTGCACCACCTTGCAGATCAAGACCCAGCACAATTTGCTTTTGCGGCATAAAACTTGGCCATTCAGCCACGGTGTCTTCGTCAAACGCGTTGGGAAGCGCAAACGCGATCGAGAGGATCGCGAACAACACAATAGCTGTGATTTTCCAAGGGGCGAAATAGAGCATGGGAGCCTAACGCTGATTCAAAAGGGAGAAAGGTGTGCCGCTAGCGTGCGGCACACCTAAACATTTTAGTCGTTGGCCGCGACGGGTTCGCCCTTGGCGCGCACATCTTGGATCATGGTGCGTACAACGCGAATTTTTACGCCGTCAGAGACCTGAACCTCGATCTCATTGGCTTCATCATCCATCACCTTGGTGACTTTGCCGATGATGCCGCCAGAGGTCACAATTGTATCATTGCGACGAACATTGGCGATCATTTCTTTATGGCGCTTCATCTGCTGGCGCTGTGGGCGAATTATGAGGAACCACATGATCACGAAGATCAGGATGAATGGCAGGATCGACATGACCAAGCTGCCACCACTAGCAGCACCGGCTGCCTGAGCGTAGGCGGGGGTTACAAACATGAATACTCTCCTTGGGCAGCTTGCTGCGACCTGGAGGCCGAACAAGCCTGGCTTTACGCCTTGCTAAATGGTGACCGGTTGGCGGCCATACCAGGGGTGGGACAAAAACAATGCACAACCAACTGGCAAGCGTACCGCAACCGCGAACCACTGCCTTGGCAGCAACGCGACCTGCGGTCTAAACGCAGGTGTCGATTACGTGTTTCGCGCGCGAACCACAAGAGAGATCAGGCCGGTTTTGCCCGGTTTTGCGGCAATGCACCGGCGATTAAGCATTGCAAAGCGCCAAGCTGGCATTGCGGCACGTTTAATGAGGGTAAAAGCAATGGAAAGCAGCAGCGACCAACTGGCCATTTTGGAACGCATTGCTAGCGCATTGGAACGCATAGCCCCTGCGGCACCAGCGGCACTTAACCTTGGTGAGGCTGACGCCTTTGTGTGGCAGGCCGATGAAAAACGCTTACTGCCGCTGCCCAGCGTTGCGGCGCTGCCGCTGGATCTTTTGCAGGGCATCAATCGATCCCGAGACACATTGCTGGAAAACACCACGCGGTTTGCCAATGGCGTTGCGGCTAACAACGCCCTGCTTTGGGGAGCACGCGGGCAAGGCAAATCATCCCTGGTGAAGGCAGTGCATGCACATATTAACAAAGGTCGAGCAGGACCAGAGCGGCTGAAACTGATTGAGGTGCATCGCGAGGATATCAGTTCTTTACCGCTATTGCTGGGGCTGCTGCGCGCCAACCCACACCACACAATCGTGTTTTGTGATGATCTGTCGTTTGATGCTGGCGAGACAACCTACAAATCGCTCAAAGCTGCCCTTGAGGGCGGACTGGAAGGGCGGCCAGACAATGTGCTGTTCTACGCAACATCCAACAGGCGGCACCTGCTGCCACGCGATATGATCGACAATGAAATGGGATCAGCCATCAATCCGGGCGATGCGATTGAGGAAAAAGTGTCGCTATCAGACCGTTTTGGCCTGTGGCTCGGCTTCCACAAATGTTCGCAGGATGAATATTTGGCCATGGTGGATGCGTATCACGCCCACTTTGCACTGCCCGGCAGTGCTGGCGACTTGCATCCAAAAGCTTTGGAATGGTCCACGACACGCGGCGCTCGTTCGGGCCGCGTGGCGTGGCAGTTTATTCAGGACGTTGCCGGCAAGGCGGGCCTTTCGCTTAAAACCTAGCGCTAGTTTAGCCCTGCGGCAGGTAAGGCGATGGGTCGACGGGCGTTGTGCCACGGCGAATCTCAAAGTGAAGCTGTGGTGTGTCCACATCACCGGTGGAACCAGCGCGCGCAATAACATCACCACGGCTCACGCGGTCACCGCGCTGTACATCGATGCGGCTGTTGTGAGCGTAGGCGGTGACGTAGCCACCACGATGCTGAATAAGCACCAAGTTGCCAAAGCCGCGAAGCTCACTGCCTGCATAGACCACTTCGCCCTCTTCGGCTGCCCGGATGGATGCGCCTTCTGGCACAGCAATGTTCACACCATCATTGCGCACACCTCCAGCGGTGGTGCCAAAGCCGGAAAGAACGCGGCCGCGGATAGGCCAGCGGAATTGCAGCGGTGTTTGCTCGGCAATTTCATCTGAGCGCACGGCAACCTGCTGGATAGCAGCGGTTTGTTGCACAGCGACAGGTGTTTGCGCCGGGGTTGGCGGGGTATAGCTGCGTGCAGCCACAACCTGAGCCGGAGTTTGTGTTGCGCTTGGCAATTGCGCAACCTGCGGCAAAGCCTGACCGGACGATGACACAACCAAACGTTGGCCAATGCGCAGGGCGTTTGGATTGTCCAAGCTATTGGCGGCAATCAACTGCTGCGCCGACATATTATAGCGGCGGGCGATTCCATAAAGCGTATCGCCGGAGGCAACCACATGCGTGCCGGCTGTAGATGTTGTTGGCACAGCCTGCGGCAAGGTTTGCGGAACCGAAGCCGATTGAACTGGCAGCATGGGCTGCGCAGTTGCCACTGTGCGCAAGCTTGACGGGCGAGGCGTTGGTGCTGGTACACGACGCGTGGTCTGCGCTGCGCTATTTACGCCAGTGGATCCAGTAAACGTGGTATCCACGCCCTGCGCGGCAACCGTGGTGCCAGCAGAAGCGGTGGAATAGACCGGTATCGTGATCTGTTGGCCCATGCGAATAGAAGATGGGTCAGATATATTGTTCACACGCTGCAGCACATCCACCGGAATGCCATAACGGCGTGACATGGAGAACAGCGTCTCGCCCTGTTGAACCTGAACGCGTGTGCCACCAACACCAGACCAACCCGCCTCGCGGCTGCTTTGAGTGGGCAAAGCTGCTGGTAGGGCTTGTGGTGCGGTCAAAGTCTGCGGCGCGCTCTGCACCGGAGCAATCGAAGCCGTCGTGATCGGATCAGCCAATGAACGCGGCATCAATGGCTGCGGTGCCGGATTAATAGACGCGGTGGTCAGAGGTGCAGTCTGTACTTGTGGCGCCTGATAGACGACCTGCGGTGATTGATAGGACACCTGCGGCGCTTGATATGTAAGCTGCTGTGCACTTTGGCCAACAAGGCCGCCCGGGGTTTGTACTAGATGCGCATTGGGCGCATTTACCGGAGTGCGCGAAGCAACGGCCACCTGATGGGTTTGCACTGGCGCACGATAAACCGGTTGGGCCACAGGCTGCGGAAGCGCCTGATAGGTTGGCTGCAATTGAACTGTTGGTTGACTGATGCTTGCCGTCGTTTGCGGATAGCCAGGCGCTGTAAAGTTTGGCGCGGTATAGGGCGCAGGCTGAGAAACAGGCTGGGCTATTGGCTGGGTAGTCGGCATCACCACCTGGGGCTGACCGAGCACAGGGGCTGGCTGCACCATGGGTGCCTGCTGATAAACCGGCTGGGAGTACTGAACCGCCGGCTGGGCAACCGCCACCGTCTGCGGCTGAGCGCGATCCACGCCGAAGAAACTTAGGCGATCAGCATCAGAAGAACAGGCAGAAACCAGAACTGCGGCGACGGACAACAGTCCGACCCGATAGGCTTTGCGGTGCAACAGACCGCGTTGCATGGTACGCATTACACTTACTCACAACACACAAACTTACTGTGTGCAGTAAAACACCATTAATGTTGCCGAAGGCTTAAGGCGGTGAGAGAGCGTAAGAGTTTGTGAAGCAAAAGCTGGCGCTGGCGCTGGTTGCGGCGCGTTAAAGGGCCCGCGCCAGGCCTGTTTCTAGCGGGATTGCAAAGGCGGAACCCAGCACATCCTGCTCAATCGTGCCCTCTTCATCTTTTGTAAAGCATACCCACACTTGGGCACTGGCTTTGGGGCCAATGGGGGCAATCAGCTTACCGCCTGGGGCTAACTGCTCCATCCACTCAGACGCTGGGCTTTCAACAGACCCACCCACGAAGATGGCCTGATAAGGCCCAGCGGCAGACCAGCCAGCCATGCCATCGGCCAAAATAACATCCACATTGTTGATGCGCTGCGCTTCCAACGTTTGGCGCGCACTTTCGGCCAGGCTACGAAAGCGCTCAAGCGTTATGACCCGGCGGGCAAGTTTGCCCAAAAGGGCCGAAAAATAGCCAGAGCCAGTTCCGATTTCCAGCACCATCATGTCCGCCGCTACAGCGGCCGTCTGCAAATGGCGGGCAAGAATAGAAGGTGCCTCCATGGTTTGACCGCAAGTGATTGGGATCAACCGGTCGGCATAGGCATCAGCGGCATAAGGTTCAGGCGCAAAGGCCTCGCGCCGGGTTGTTTCAAAGGCGCTAACCAGGCGATGGTCGGTGATACCCATTGAGCGCAAGCGCAACACCAGGCTGGCGCGATGCAAAGCGTCCTGGCCTTTCTCATCATCCACATCGCTCTCGTCCGGCTCGCCAACCATGAACAGTGACGCTAGTCCAGACCCAGGGCCGCAGCAACGTCGGCTTTGCTGGCATGATCTGTCAGATCGATAGAAAGCGGCGTGACTGACACATAACCTGCGCGCGTGGTTTCAAGGTCTGTTCCTGCATCGGGCTTGGGATCATGACCGGCATAGGCAAGCCAGTAATAGTGGCTACCGCGATTGTCTGTGCGTTCATCAATAGCCAGGAAATCAACGTTGCGCTTGCCCTGCCCGGTTACACGCACGCCTTCCACATTATCGGGCGCGCGGTTGGGGAAATTGATGTTGATCAGCGTATCGCGAGGCAAATCCAACGTTAGGAGCTTGCGAATGATATCGGGCGCCAGCGCTTCGCCGGTTTCATAGGGCGGATCAACATTTGGCGCAAAAGAGTAAGCCTGCGAAAGCGCAATCGACTTCACACCAAGGATGGTGCCTTCCATGGCAGCAGCCACAGTGCCCGAATAGGTGACATCTTCGGCAAGGTTCTGCCCTTTGTTGAAGCCCGAAAGCACAAGGTCAGGCGGCTGCGGCATCACATGGCGAATGGCCATCAGCACGCAGTCGGTAGGCGTGCCACGCACAGCGTAGCGGCGCTCGCCCAGTTCACGCAGGCGCAGCGGGTCATTGAGCGATAGTGAGTGCGCAACGCCGGATTGATCGGTCTCCGGCGCAACAGTCCACACTTCATCGCCCAGTTGAGCTGCAACTCGCTCCAAGTTCACTAGGCCCTTGGCGTTGATGCCATCATCATTGGTAACCAGGATGCGCATCAGTTGGTCTCTTTTCCGTCAGCCGAGATCAAGGTGGTACCGCCCATATAAGGCACCAAAACATCGGGTATGCGCACGCCACCCTCTTCGGTCTGGTAGGTTTCCATCACCGCGATCAGTGCACGGCCCAGCGCAACGCCCGAGCCATTGAGCGTGTGGAGAAACTGCGGCTTGCCGTTCTCATCACGGTAACGGGCGTTCATGCGGCGAGCCTGAAAGTCACCGCAAGTTGAACAACTGGAAATCTCGCGGTACTTGCCCTGCCCCGGCAGCCAAACCTCAATGTCGTAGGTTTTGCGCGCGCCAAAGCCCATATCGCCAGAGCACAGCACCATTGTGCGCGTGTGCAGGCCAAGGTCAGCTAGCACGCCTTCTGCGCAAGCCGTCATACGTTCCAGCTCAGCATCGCTTTTATCTGGCAGTGTCAGCGATACCATCTCTACCTTGTTGAATTGGTGTTGGCGCAGATAGCCCTTGGTATCGCGACCGGCAGACCCAGCCTCCGCCCGGAAACAGGGGGTAAGCGCGGTCAGCCGATGCGGCA
>JBGCDM010000079.1:0-6831 GCA_045105395.1 Devosiaceae bacterium
CTGAAGGCCAGCTGCCCGAAGTTTCAACACGCTCACCTAAGGTAAAAAAGGCCCGCGAAGGGGTGATGGAGTTTTTGCTCATCAACCACCCGCTGGATTGCCCCATTTGCGACCAGGGCGGTGAGTGCGATCTGCAAGACCAGGCGATGGCCTATGGTGTGGATAAGAACCGCTTTGAGGAAAACAAGCGCGCCGTTGAAGACAAAGATATTGGTCCGCTGGTCAAAACCATCATGACGCGCTGCATCCACTGCACGCGCTGTGTGCGCTTCACCACCGAAGTTGCTGGCGTTTCTGATCTGGGTGCGACCGGTCGCGGCGAAGACATGGAAATCACCACCTATCTTGAGTCGGCCATGGGATCGGAGCTTCAGGGCAATGTGATTGATCTTTGCCCGGTGGGTGCGCTGACCTCCAAACCCTATGAATTTAAGGCCCGCCCTTGGGAGCTCACCAAGGTTGAAAGCGTCGATGTGATGGACGCTGTAGGCTCCAACATCCGGGTGGATGTAAAGGGCCGCGAAGTGATGCGGATCATGCCGCGCCTTAACGAGTCCATCAATGAAGAGTGGATTTCTGATAAGTCCCGCTTCATCTGGGATGGCTTGCGCTCTCAGCGCTTGGATCGCCCCTATATCCGCAAGGGTGGTAAATTGCGTCCGGCAAGCTGGGGCGAGGCGTTTGCGCTAATCACCGACAAAGCCTCCAAAACAGCGCCAGAGAAAATTGGTGCTTTGGCCGGAGACCTGGCAGGCGTTGAAGAGATGTTCGCGCTGAAGGGCCTGATGGCGGCGCTTGGCTCGCCCAATATGGATTGCCGCACCGATGGCACGGCGTTGGACCCTGCCAATGGCCGGGCAAGCTATCTGTTCAATAGCACCATTGATGGCATCGAGGACGCAGACGCGATTCTTCTGATCGGCACCAATCCGCGGATTGAAGCTCCAATCCTAAATGCACGCATCCGCAAAGCATGGCGCGCGGCGCCAGTGCCCATTGCACTTATGGGGGAAGCTGCTGACCTCACCTACGATTACGAGCATATGGGCGACAGCGTTGAAGCGCTGACCAAACTGCTGGACCACACGCCCGCAAAAGCCGAGCGCCCCATTATGATCATCGGGCAGGGCGCCTTGTCCGGCCCCAATGGCGGTGATGTTTTGGCGCTGGCGACCAAAGTGGCCATCAAACACGGCGTCATCAAAGACGGCTGGAATGGCTTCAATGTGTTGCACACTGCAGCAAGCCGGGTTGGTGGGCTGGATATTGGCTTTGTTCCCGGTGACGGTGGCAAGGATGCCGGCGCGATTTCACAAGGTGAAGTTGACGTCCTGTTCAACCTTGGCGCGGACGAGCTGGAAATCGCCGAAGGCGCGTTTACCGTTTACATCGGCACGCATGGCGACCGTGGTGCGCACCGCGCTGATGTGATTTTGCCAGGTGCTGCCTACACCGAAAAATCAGCCACTTACGTGAATACCGAAGGTCGCCCGCAGCAGACAGCCCGTGGCGCGTTTCCCCCCGGTGAAGCCAAAGAAGACTGGGCGATTGTCCGTGCTCTGTCAGAAAAGTTGGGCCACACGCTGCCCTACAACACGCTTGGTCAGCTGCGTGCTGCACTTTACTCTGACTATCCACATATGGCGCAGTTGGAGCAGATCGAAGCTGCGGACGCTTCAGTGCTTGCTGACTTGGCCAAGAAAGCGCCCAAAGATGCTGGCAAAGCGAAGTTTGCCCGAGCCTTTGATGATTTTTATCTGACAAACCCGATCGCCCGCGCCTCCAAGGTGATGGCGGAGTGCTCGGCAACATTAAACCGGCCCGATATGGCCGTGGCGGCGGAGTAGCCCTGATGGAATCCTTCTGGTCCACTTACGCCTGGCCGTTCATCATCATGACGGCGCAAAGCTTGCTGCTTTTGGTGATTTTGCTCGTTACGATTGCTTATATTCTCTACGCCGACCGGAAAATTTGGGCGGCCGTGCAGTTGCGTCGTGGGCCCAATGTTGTTGGACCTTGGGGCTTGCTGCAATCGTTCGCCGATTTGCTGAAATTTGTCTTGAAAGAGCCAGTGATTCCATCGGGCGCAGACAAACCGGTGTTCCTGCTTGCACCACTCATCACTGTATCGCTGGCACTGCTTGCCTGGGCCGTGATCCCTGTTGCTGAAGGCTGGGTGATCTCCGACATCAATGTCGGCATACTCTATGTTTTGGCGATCTCCTCGCTCGGCGTCTACGGCGTCATCATGGCTGGTTGGGCATCCAACTCGAAATATCCATTTCTGGGCGCGCTGCGCTCGGCGGCTCAAATGGTCTCCTACGAGGTCTCCATTGGTTTCGTGATCATCACGGTGTTGCTGGTCGTTGGCTCGTTGAACCTGACCGATATTGTGCTGGCGCAAAACACTGGCATCGGAACATCATTGGGCTTGCCGCCATCGATTTTGGACTGGCATTGGTTGCCTCTGTTCCCGATGTTTATCATCTTCTTCATCTCGGCCTTGGCTGAGACGAACCGACCACCGTTTGATCTACCAGAGGCCGAATCAGAGCTCGTGGCAGGCTTTATGGTTGAGTACGGCTCCACGCCCTACATGATGTTTATGCTCGGCGAGTATGTGGCCATCGCGCTCATGTGTGCGCTCACAACCATCCTGTTCCTGGGCGGTTGGCTGCCAATCATCGATATCCCGCCATTGTCTTGGGTGCCCGGTGTTATCTGGTTCTTGCTGAAATCACTGCTCGTCTTTTTCATGTTCGCCATGGTGAAGGCCTTCGTGCCGCGCTACCGCTATGACCAGTTGATGCGCCTTGGCTGGAAAGTGTTCCTGCCCCTGTCGCTCGCCATGGTGGTTGTCGTTGCCGCATTCCTTCAGTTCACCGGCACAGCGCCCTAACTCTCGTCAAGGAGATACGCCATGCAGCTGGATCAAGCCGCCAAATCGCTTCTCTTGAAGGAGTTCGTGGGTGCTTTCGTTTTGTCGATGCGCTACTTTTTTAAGCCTAAGCCAACACTGAATTACCCGTTTGAGAAGGGTTATGTGTCGCCGCGTTTCCGTGGCGAGCATGCGCTGCGCCGCTATCCCAATGGCGAAGAGCGGTGCATTGCCTGCAAGCTTTGTGAAGCCATTTGCCCAGCGCAGGCGATTACCATTGAAGCTGGCCCACGCCGTAATGATGGCACACGGCGCACCACACGCTACGATATTGATATGGTGAAATGCATCTATTGCGGTCTCTGCCAGGAAGCATGCCCAGTGGATGCCATTGTTGAGGGGCCGAACTTTGAGTTCGCAACTGAGACGCGTGAAGAGCTTTATTACAACAAAGAAAAACTGCTGGAGAACGGCGAGCGCTGGGAGCGTGATATCGCTAAGTCTTTGGAGATGGATGCGGCCTATCGCTAGGCCTAAGAATTTTAGGTGGGACCCTAAAAAGGTTGGGCTAGACGCCCTGCAATGGTTTGGCTAACACGCCACCAATAGGGCCTCACTTTTGGTTTGAATGACGCTGTATTGGGCGTGATGTAATTGCAAAGGCCTGCTCACATGAGCAGGCACGAATAAAAAGGTATGACCGCTAAAAATTAGCGGCAAAACAGGCGTTTAGATGGTTCTTACCAGCTTCTTTTTCTATCTGTTTGCCGCCATCACTGTTGCGTCTGCTTTTCTGGTTATTGCCGCACGCAACCCGGTCCACGCAGTTTTTTTCCTCATTCTGGCATTCTTCAACTCTGCTGGCTTGTTCATGCTGGTGGGCGCAGAATTTTTAGCTCTGCTGCTAGTCGTCGTCTATGTTGGCGCGGTGATGGTGCTGTTCCTGTTCGTCATCATGATGCTGGATGTGGATTTTGCCGAGCTTCGCCAGGGCTTCCTTCAATATCTGCCTATTGGCGCGTTAATCGCAGCCATTCTGGTGCTTGAGCTTGCGCTTATCTTGGGCGCTACGGTTATTGATGCCGATGTTGCACTCAACACAGGGGCACCAATGCCGCCGCTGGAAGAGATATCAAACATCGAGGCCATCGGCCGTGTGCTCTACACAGAGTATGTCTACTTTTTCCAGGCCGCTGGTCTGGTGCTGCTTGTCGCAATGATCGGGGCGATTGTGCTGACACTACGTCACCGTGAAGGTGTGAAGCGGCAAGATATCAATGTTCAAAATGCACGCTCACCGGAAACCGCCATTGAAGTGGTGAAGGTGAAATCGGGCCAAGGATTATAGAAGTGTTGCGTCGCGGAAGTCTCCACGGCGATCAGGGGGTTAGATAACCACATGTCCATCGGACTTGGCCATTATCTCACGGTCGGGGCGATCCTGTTCACGCTTGGCGTGTTCGGTATCTTCATCAACCGCAAAAATGTCATCATCATTTTGATGTCGGTGGAGCTTATTCTGCTCGCGGTAAACCTGAACCTCGTCGCATTTTCGTTTTACCTGCAAGATATTGCTGGGCAGATTTTTGCTCTGTTCATTCTCACTGTTGCTGCTGCTGAAGCGGCGATTGGTCTTGCTATCCTTGTTGTCTTCTTCCGTAACCGCGGGTCCATCGCGGTGGAAGACATCAACATGATGAAAGGCTGATCCGGCTATGCTTTCCGCCATCGTCTTTCTACCGCTCATCGGCTTCCTTATTGCAGGCCTGTTCGGCAAGCTGCTGGGACATCGCCCGGTAGAGATCATCACAACCAGCTTTGTTGGTTTGGGCGCGGTTCTGTCCTGGGTACTGTTCATTCAAACAGGCTTTGGTCATGGTGAAATGGCTGAGGCGGTTGAGCATTCCGGCCTCATGTCGCTTATGGGCACATCAGGCAACGGCCATGCCTACGAGCGCGTGCAAGTACTGCACTGGATTTCCTCTGGCGATTTCACGGTGGATTGGGCGTTTCGCCTGGATACGCTAACCGCCGTCATGCTGGTGGTCGTGAACTCGGTTTCCGCGCTCGTTCATCTCTATTCCATTGGTTATATGAGCCACGACGAGCATCGTTCGCGCTTCTTCGCCTACTTGTCGCTGTTCACCTTTGCCATGCTGATGCTGGTGACATCTGACAATCTTTTGCAGATGTTCTTCGGCTGGGAAGGCGTGGGCGTTGCGTCCTATCTTCTCATTGGCTTCTGGTACAAAAAATCTTCTGCCAACGCTGCCGCGATGAAGGCGTTCATCGTCAACCGCGTGGGTGATTTTGGCTACCTGCTCGGTATCTTTGGCATCTTTGTGCTGTTCGGCTCGGCTGAGTTCTCGGTTATCTTTGCTGAAGCCTCAGACTATGCCGACACGACCTTCATGTTCCTTGGCATGGAGGTGCATGCGCTCACCACAATATGCCTCTTGTTGTTCATGGGCGCGATGGGCAAGTCGGCTCAGTTCCTGCTGCACACATGGCTGCCAGATGCGATGGAGGGCCCAACGCCGGTCTCCGCGCTCATCCACGCAGCCACCATGGTCACCGCCGGTGTATTCCTCGTGGCGCGTATGTCGCCCGTGTTCGAATATGCACCAGCCGCACTCGCCTTCGTCACCTTCATCGGCGGCACAACCGCCATCTTCGCAGCAACTGTCGGCTTGGTTCAGAACGACATCAAACGCGTTATCGCCTACTCAACCTGCTCGCAGCTTGGCTACATGTTCGTGGCGCTTGGGGTAGGCGCTTACTCGGTTGGTATTTTCCATCTGTTCACGCACGCGTTCTTCAAGGCGCTGCTGTTCCTTGGTGCTGGATCTGTGATCCATGCGGTTTCCAACGAGCAAGACATGCGCCGCATGGGTGGCCTTTGGAAGAAGATCCCCTTCACCTATGCGATGATGATCATCGGCACGATTGCGCTCACAGGTTTCCCCTATACGGCGGGTTACTTCTCCAAGGATGCTGTGATCGAGGCTGCCTTTGCTGGCGGTGATGGCATTGCGCGCTACGCGTTCTGGATGACGGTTATCGCCGCGGCGCTCACCAGCTTCTATTCCTGGCGGCTTATCTTCCTCACTTTCCACGGCAAATCACGCATGTCGGCCGATGTGGCAAGCCACGTGCACGAATCGCCCAAGGTCATGACCATTCCACTGGCGCTGCTCGCTGTGGGTGCGCTGCTGGCCGGCATCGTGTTTGAGCATTCCTTTGTTTACGAGGATGGCTTCCACCACTTCTTCCGTGAAGCGATTTTCATGGCCGAAACCAACGACATCCTGCACGCTCTGCATGAGGTGCCGCAGTGGGTAATTCGCTCGCCGTTGGTGATGATGATCCTTGGGTTCCTGCTGGCATACTGGATGTATATCCGCAGCCCGCATCTGCCGGGCCAGTTGGCCGCGCAGCACGACATCGCCTACCGGTTCCTGCTCAACAAATGGTATTTTGATGAGCTTTATGAGTTGATCTTCATCCGCCCAGCGCAGTGGCTTGGTCGCCTGTTCTGGAAGGGTGGCGATGGCAAGATCATTGATGGCTTTGGCCCCAATGGCATCGCCGCGCGCGTGGTGGATGTCACCAACCGTGTTGTGAAGCTGCAGACCGGCTTCGTCTACCACTACGCTTTCGCCATGCTTATCGGCGTGGCGGCGCTCATCACATATTTCGTCTTTGCAGGTGGCCTCTAAATCATGATCGACTGGCCCATCCTCTCCATTGTCACGTTCCTGCCGTTGGTCGGCGTTGCACTGATCCTGCTCATTCGCGGCGATGATGACATAGCCCAGCGCAACATCCGCAACATTGCGCTGTTCACCACAATCGTCACGTTCATCGTGTCGCTGTTCATCTGGGGTGGGTTCGATAACTCCAACCCCGGCTTCCAAATGGTGGAAGAGAGCGACTGGCTTGGCGGCCTTGTC
>JBGCDM010000080.1:0-15539 GCA_045105395.1 Devosiaceae bacterium
CGCCTTTATATGGGCGAGTGGGCGGCAGCGTTTGGCCGACAAGAAGCCACACATTCCGGTGCGTTTATGGGCATCGCCCCGACGGGTAAGCGCGTGACCATCCGCTACATGGATTTCTGGAAGGTCGAGGAGGGTCGCATCACTGACAATTGGGTGATGGTCGATTTTCCCGACATCATGAATCAGCTTGGTGTTGATGTGTTCAATGGAGAGGGTTGGGAAGCGTACGACTGGGGCGAAAAGACACCGCCAAAACCGGAGGCTGCATGATGGATCTGCCAACGCACCACAAACAGCTTTTGGCTCCGTTCCGCGCAGCGCTCTACAACTATGATGAGGATGCGCTTCGCAAGTCGATCGAAAATGTGTTTAGTCCGGAATTAGAGGCGCATTTTGCCCACCCAATTGGCTCTAATTCGCGAATTACGCGTTATATGTCCGAGACATATGTACCGTTAAACTACGCATTTCCGGACTTAGAACGCCGCGATTTCATCACAATGGCAGGGCCAACACCAGAAGGGCACCACTGGGTTGGATGCGGTGGTTTTTACACTGGAACCTTCGCCCGGCCATATCTGGATATCGCGCCAACAGGTCACATGGCGGCTATGCGTTTCCATGAGTTTTACCGTTTTGAAAATGACAAAGTGGTGGAAATTCAAGCGCTTTGGGACATCCCTGAACTGATGATGCAGGCCGGTAGCTGGCCTATGCAACCAAGCCTTGGCCGCGAATGGCAAGTGCCAGGTCCAGCCACGCAAGATGGATTGGTGCCAGGCCCTTATGATGAGGCTACCAGCACTGCCACCTGCCAGCATATCATTGATATGCTTGAGTATTTGAAACGCCACCCAAGCCAAGGTGGCCCAGAAGTGATGCAGATGGAACGCTTTTGGCATGAGAAAATGAGTTGGTATGGCCCTGCCGGTATTGGCACCTGTCGCGGCGTGGAAGGGTTCCGTAATTGGCACCAAATTCCGTTCCTGGCTGGCATGCCAGACCGCGGCCAACATGTGGATGAAATCAACTACCACTTCTTTGGTGATGCAAACTACGCGGCTGTCACCGGTTGGCCCAATATGATCCAAACCATCACCCATGATGGTTGGCTTGGTATTCCGCCGATAAACAAGCGCATCACCATGCGAAGCTTAGATTTTTGGCGGCTTGAAAACGGCAAAATCCGCGAGAACTGGGTGATGGTCGATTTGCTCGATATGTACAACCAGATCGGCGTTGATGTGTTGGCGCGCATGCGTGAATTTAACAAGGTAAAACAAGGTTTTGACCCGCAAACAGGGCGAGCCATTGAAGGAGCATTCGCATGAAAGGTTTCAGCCAACGTTGGAAGGATTTTCCCGACTATATCTTAGGGATCACCAAAGAAATTTGGGAAGATCGCGGCATTGCAACACTTGAGCATACCTATGCCGACGATGTGATTGTGCGCATGCCAACGGGCATCTCTGTGGGTAATCGTGGCTCAATCAATTCCACCATGGCGGTGCTCTCCGAATTGCCGGATCGGCAGCTTCTGGGTGAAGATGTCATCTGGTCCGGCACACCGGAGAACGGCGATTTGCTGTCTTCCCACCGGCTTATGTCGACCGCTACGCACAGCCGCGATGGCGTGTATGGCAAAGCCACCAACAAACAGTTGCGCTACCGGATTATTGCCGACTGTGCGGCGGCTGATGATGCAATTTATGATGAGTGGTTGATCCGCGATAATGGCGCCATCGTTCAACAAATTGGATGGGATGTGCCCACTTACACCCGTCACCTGATCGAAAGCGAAGGCGGCGCAGAATATGCCAATCGCCCCTTTACACCTGCCAATGATAAGCAGGGCCGCTACCAATCTCGTGGTAATGATCACGAGGCAGGCGAGCGCTATGCGGACAATTTGCGGCGGCTGATGCGCGCTGATTTTGCTTCCATCCGCGATACCTATGACCGGGCCTGCCAGGTAGAAACGCCGGGCTATAAAACCGATCATGGATGGCAAGCGGTGGATGCGTTTTGGCTTGGTCTGCGCGCGGCCTTCCCTGATGCTGAATTCCAGATCGACCATCAGATTGGCATGGATGGATCAGATGGATTTCCAGAGCGCGCTGCCATCCGCTGGTCGCTAACGGGTAAGCACCAAGGCCACGGTGTGTTTGGTGCGCCGTCGGGCGCGAATGTTTATATAATGGGTGCAAGCCACGCCGAGTTTGGTCCTTGGGGTCTGCGGCGTGAATTTGTGCTGTATGATGAAATTGCGATCTGGAAGCAGATCATTCTGGCGACGGGATAAGAGATGACATCGCAAGAGATGGAAGCGCGCATAGTGCGCTATGGCGAGCTAAGGCCTTGTAAAACAGCCTTTATTGATGCGCACACGCCAGGGTCTGATCAAAAAGAGAACTTCACGATTATTGGTGGTGGCGTGTCAGAAAGCCCTGATCAGCACGTGCACATCGCCTTGCAGCACGGGTTTAACATCGGCGCTGCTGGCCAGCCACCCAAGTGCCGCAACAGCTTGCATTGTCATCGCACAGCGGAAGTATTTTTCGTGCTTTCGGGCCGCTGGCGGTTCTTTTGGGGGCGTTGGGGCAAGGCTGGAGAAGTGGTGCTGGAGAAGGGCGACATTTTTAATATTCCCACCGGCATTTTCCGTGGTTTTGAGAACATTGGCGATGATTACGGGATGATCATGGCCATTCTGGGCGGTGATGATGCCGGCGGCGGCGTGATCTGGGCACCGCAAGTTATTGAGGATGCGCAGGGCCATGGGCTGGTGCTGGGCGAGAATGGCAAGCTGTACGACACAATGAAGGGTGAAAGCCTGCCCGATGGCGTGAAACCAATGCCATTGCTCACTGATGACGAGCTGGAGGCCTTCCCTGAACCAACCACTGCCGATGTGGTGCCAAACTATGTGGCGCGCTACTGGGACATGGTTGCGCTGGCTGATGCGAAGCCAGCCAAGGTGATCGGCGAGCATGGCATGCTGCGCGATAGGCCGGGGTTTGAGGTTGATCTCATAAGCCGCGCATCTGCTTCCGATCACATGCACAGCCACGACAAGCCATCGGTGCTGATGCCTGTTACGGGCCATTGGCGGGTTGATTATGATGGTGGCAGCACAACGCTTGCCCCGGGTGACACGATGAGTGTGCCGGAAAACCTGTCCCACCGTGCCATTCCATCCATGACGGGCGATGCAGCGCTCTACCATATTGTGGGCACTGGTGATGCACCTGGCGCAACGTGGGTTCCGAACTGACTGGTGAGCTAAAAACCATCCATGCACAAACCCACACGGTCTATGATCGTGTGGCCAGTACCTTTGATGCGCAACGCCTTAAAACGCTGTTTGAAAAACCATGGTTGGACAGGTTTCTCGCGAAACTTCCAGACAGGCCAAAGGTCCTTGATCTTGGTTGCGGTACAGGCAAGCCAATCGCCAAATATTTGGTCGAACAAGGTGCTAAATTGACCGGTGTCGACTACGCGCCATCCATGCTGGAAATCGCCCGGAAACGCTTTCCAGACCACATGTGGATAGAAGGTGATATGCGCGCGCTGGCCTTAGCTGGCCAGTATGATGGCGTGATCTCTTGGCACGGCTTCTTTCATCTTGATCAAAGCGAACAACGCCAGAGCCTTCCTCGTCTGGCAACCTATGTGCGGCCCGGCGGTGCTCTAATGCTGACTGTTGGTCCGCGTGAAGGTGAGGGCTCTGGCAAGGTAGGTGGCCAGCCTGTCTATCACGCCAGTTTAGACCCCGAAGAGTATAGGAAAATCCTGACAGAAGCGGGCTTCGGCGCTATAACCATCGCAATCGAAGACCCTGGCTGCGACAGGTCCTCCATCGTACTGGCTACAAACAAGAAATCTTAAGAAGGAAACCACCCCATGAGCGGTAAAACCACCATTCACACTACCCACGTAGGGTCGCTGCCGCGCAGCCAAAAGGTCGTTGATTTCATCTTCGCGCGTGAGCATGCAAAATCATATGATGAGGCTGAATTTGATGTGGCCATGACAGAGGCCGTCGACGAAGTGGTGCGCCGCCAAGTGGAAGCTGGCATCCACTATGTATCGGACGGTGAGACCTCAAAGATCAGCTACGCGACCTATGTGAAGGATCGCTACACAGGCTTTGATGGCGACAGCCCGCGCAATGCGCCCGCTGACCTTAAAATGTTTCCTTCCTTTCTGGAGCGCCTAAAGGATGATGGCGGCACGCCCACCTATTCACGGCCAATGTGCGTGGGGGAGGTGAAATCCAAAGGGCAGAACGAGCTGCATAAAGACATCGACAATTTGAAAGCCGCCATGGCCAAGCATGGTGCAACTGGTGGCTTTATGAATGCTGCTTCACCAGGCGTTATCTCGCTGTTTTTGCAAAATGATTACTATAAGAATCGCGAGACGTATCTGGCAGCGCTCGCTGATGCGATGAAGGAAGAGTATGAAACCATTGTTGGTGCTGGTCTTCGATTGCAGCTCGATTGCCCGGATCTGGCATTATCTCGCCACATGCTGTTTGCCGATATGTCCGACGCAGAATTTGTGAAAATCGCCGACATGCACGTGGAAGCGATGAACCATGCGTTGCGTGATATCCCAAAGGAAAGCGTTCGCGTGCACATCTGCTGGGGCAATTATGAAGGCCCGCATTGCTGCGATATCGACATGGATACGGTTTTCCCAACACTCATGAAAACCCACGCGCGCGCTGTGCTGTTTGAAACATCCAACCCACGCCACGCGCACGAATGGCAAGTTTTTGACGAGCGCAAAGCTGAAATTCCAGACGATAAGATCCTGATTCCTGGAGTGATCGATTCAACAACCAATTTCATTGAGCACCCAGAAGTTGTGCGCCAACGCATTGAGCGTTTCGTCAACATTGTCGGCGCCAAACGCGTTGTTGCGGGTTCAGACTGTGGCTTCGGCACCTTTGCAGGCTTTGGCGCAGTTGACCCAGAAATCGCTTGGGCCAAGCTCGCCACTTTGGCTGAGGGCGCTAAGAGGGTTGGCTGATGCTGAAGGGGATCGATCCGCGCCTCAATGCTGATGTGCTACATGCACTACGTGGCATGGGCCACAGCGACACGGTGGTGCTAACGGACACCAACTTTCCTGCAGAATCGGTTGCGCGATATAGCGTGCTGGGCAAATTGCTTCGCATGGACAACATCTCAACCACGCATGCGGCACAAGCCATCCTCTCTGTGCTTCCATTGGACACAATGGAGCCTGGCTTTGCTGGCTTTATGGCCAGCGATACGCCAGATACACCACCACCGGTACACCAAGAGATGCAGTCTCTGGTGAAAGCAAGCGGCTACGACGAGCCAATGGATCCCATTGATCGCTTCGCGTTTTATGACAGAGCCAAGGGAGCCTATGCCGTTATCCAAACCGGTGAGCGGCGCTTCTATGGATGCTTCATCTTTCGCAAAGGTGTGATCGCCCCCGATGGCTAAGCCGTGTGTTCACGGTGGCACTGTGCTGGTGCATGCATTGGCAGAGCAGGGCGTGAACCGTGTGTTTTGTGTGCCAGGCGAAAGCTATTTGGCTGCCCTGGATGCACTTTATGATGCCGCTATAGAGACCATTGTTGCCCGGCAAGAAGGTGGGGCCACCATGATGGCCGAAGCCCATGGCAAGCTAACCGGAAAGCCTGGCATCGCCTTTGTCACGCGCGGACCCGGGGCCACCAATGCTGCCAGCGGCGTGCATGTGGCGTTTCAAGATTCCACACCTATGATCTTGTTCATTGGGCAGGTGGCAACAGATCAGCGCGACCGCGAGGCTTTTCAAGAGGTGGATTACACCGCCATGTATGGCCCGCTTGCCAAATGGGTGGGCCAAGTGGACCGTGTTGATCGGCTGGGCGAATATGTGTCGCGAGCATTCCAGGTGGCACAGTCGGGCAGGCCAGGGCCGGTGGTTTTGGCTCTGCCGGAGGATGTTCTTTCTGCCCATTTGGCCGAACACCCCATTGCGCCGCCGCCCGCGACCATCCCGTCGCTTGCTCCGGCTGATGCCGAAGTGGGGCAGGTTTTACGCGAGCTTGAACAGGCCGAACGCCCCTTTATCATCGTCGGTGGTGGCGGGTGGAGCGCTGATGCTGCACGCGCACTGGCCGATTATGCTGAACAGGCGCAGGTTCCGGTGGGAACTTCTTTTCGCTGCCAAGATTACATCGATAATCATCATCCCAACTATGCAGGCGACGTGGGCATCGGGCCCAATCCTGCCTTGGCCAAGGCAATTGACGATGCCGATACAATTCTTGCGCTTGGCCCGCGCCTGGGCGAGATGACAACCGGTGGATACAGGCTGCTTGCCCCGCCCAAGACCCATCAAAAGCTTATCCATGTGCACGCTGATGCAAACGAGTTGGGCAGGGTGTATCACCCCGATAGGGCCATAGCTGCTCGCCCGGCCGCGATGGTTGAGACAATGGCGACACGTGCCAAAGCCCCGGCAACAGACAGAAGCGATTATGTGAGCGGCATCCGTGCGGCTTATGATGCGTGGCAGCAGCCCCAGCAGACCCTTGGTGACGTGCGCATGGAAAACGTGATCCAGCACCTGGGCCATGTGCTGCCGCGTGATGCCATCATCACCAATGGCGCGGGCAATTATGCGGCCTGGCTGCATCGCTACCATCGCTATAGCAACTACCGCACACAGCTAGCACCAACATCCGGCTCGATGGGTTATGGTTTGCCTGCCGCCATTGCCGCCAAATTAGAATGCCCAAATCGCGAAGTGGTTTGCTTGGCCGGTGACGGTTGCTTGCAAATGGTGGTGCAAGAGTTCGGCACCGCCGCGCAATATGGCGCCAACATCGTGGTGCTTGTTGCCAATAACAGCCAATATGGCACGATCCGCATGCACCAGCACCAAACCTATCCAGGCCGCCAAAGCGCAACGGCCCTGAAAAACCCAAACTTCGCGGCACTGGCGCGCGCCTATGGCGGCTATGGCGCTACCGTAACACGCGATGATGAATTTTCAGACGCCTTGGTCGCAGCGCGTGAAGCTGGGGTGCCTGCAATTTTAGATATGAAGATCGATCCGCGCGCGCTGTCGCCTCGCATGGTCCTGGACACCTAAGCCGGCAATATTTTTCCAGGGTTCATGATGTCTTGCGGGTCTAACACGCGCTTGACAGCAATCATAATATCCACCGTACCGCCCAGTTCATCACGCATGTAATCCACCTTGCCCTGGCCAATGCCGTGCTCGCCAGTGCAGGTGCCACCGGCCTCAATGGCCATGTCATTAAGCCAACCGACATACATTTTGGCGCGCTTCACCTCATCGGCACTTTCCATGTCGATAAGCGGCAGAACATGGAAATTGCCATCGCCAACATGGCCAACGATGGGCGCGATAAACCCTTCATCCTGCGCGCGTTTTTGCGCCTTATCGATGCAGCTGGCCAATTGGGAAATCGGCACGCAAATGTCCGTTGAAAGGCCTTTGGCGCCCGGGCGTAGCTTCAGGCTGGCCCAATAGGCATCGTGGCGTGCCTGCCAAATGCGCGTGCGCTCTTCGGCTGAGTTGGCAGCGGGCACAGCCCTGCCACCATGGTCTTCAATGATGGTTCTGAACAGTTCGACCTGCTCAGCAACAGCACCCTGCGAGCCATGAAATTCAACCAGCAACAGGGGGTCTTCGTCAAAATTCAAGTTGGCATAGGTGTTCACCGCCTGCACCGTTAGCTTATCCAGCAATTCGATGCGGGCCACCGGCAAGCCATATTGAATGGTCGTGATAACAGCCTCACTGGCCGCCGCAATATCGGTAAAGCTAGCAGCAACACTGCCCACTGTTTCTGGGATCCCGTGCAAACGCAGTGTTAGCTCGGTTATGATGCCGAGCGTGCCTTCAGCGCCGATCAGCAGCCTTGTAATGTCATATCCAGCGGAGCTTTTGCGCGCGCGCTGACCGGTGCGCACAATCGACCCGTCAGGCATCACCGCTTCTAAGGAGATAACCGCATCACGCATCGTGCCATAACGCACAGCATTGGTGCCAGATGCGCGTGTGGAGGCCATACCGCCCAGTGTGGCATCAGCGCCAGGATCAATGGGAAAGAACAACCCTTGGTCGCGCAAAGCAGTGTTGAGTTGTTTACGCGTGACACCTGGTTGGATCACGCAGTCAAAGTCCTCTGCGTGAATTTCCAGCACCTTGTTCATGCCTGACAAGTCGATGCAGATGCCGCCCTGGGGCGCGTTGACATGCCCTTCCAGCGAGGTGCCAACGCCAAAGGCAATCACCGGTACATTGTGCTTTGCGCATTGTCGTACGGTGAACGCGACCTCTTCAGTGCTGTTGGCAAAAACAACCGCATCTGGCGGTTGGTTTTCAATCCACGTTGTCGTGTGGCCGTGCTGCTCACGCACAGCCTGGCCGGTTGAAAATCGATCTAAAAACTCATCGTTTAATGACGATGACAGCGCATCCCAAGCGGCCTGATCAAAGCGCCGCGAGGCATGGTCAATATTGGTGGTCATAAATGTACCGCGCACAAATCTATAATGCGCCATAGAGTGCACATTGTTTTGTCAAACAACAGCGCAAATTGGAGAAACACCTCCGCCTTCATTGCGGGTTAGCAGCCTTGGTGCAACAAAGTGGCAGGTGAGGGGAATCAGAAAGTTCCCAGCAACAGAGGCTAAAATCTGCGATGATGCTTGAGCCTGAAACCACGCCATCAGACACGTCAACACCAGAGGCGGTGATCGTTGAGACGATCCGCAGCGACGGTGATCACCTGTTACGCGACTTTATAGCGTCCGTTAAACAGGCGCTTATTGATGGCAATGGCACTGCCCTACGCACCATGACAGAGCAGCTCTATGTATCTGAGTTAGCTGAAGTTCTCACCATTTTGGACGCTGATGAACGGCCCAAGCTGATTGAGTTGATTGGCGAAGATTTCGACTTTGAAGCGCTTACCGAAGTTGACGAGAAAATTCGTATTGATGTTCTTGACGCGTTGCCGCTCAGCTTAATTGCGGCGGGCTTCGTTGAGCTGGAATCCGATGATGCGGTCTACATTCTGGAAGATTTGCCAGAAGAGGCGCAGGCCGAAATTCTTCGAACGATCCCGACGCTGGACCGGCTCGCGCTTCAACGGGCGTTGGATTACCCTGAAGAGTCTGCCGGTCGCCGCATGCAGTCCAACTTCATCGCCGTTCCACCATTTTGGACGGTGGGGCGCGCAATCGACTATATGCGCGAGGCAAGCGACCTGCCCGATGAGTTCCACGATTTGTTCGTCGTTGATCCTGGCTATCATCTGCTTGGTATCGTTAAGCTGAATCGCATGCTTCGCTCCAAGCGCCCTGTGACCATCCAATCCATTATGGAGGATGTGCAGGAGGTTAGCGCCGAGACCGATCAGGAAGACGCGGCTTACACATTCCAAAAATACGATCTTACCTCTGCGGCAGTGGTCGACAAAGGCGGCCGCCTGGTTGGCATCCTGACGGTCGATGACATTGTGGACGTCGTGCAGGAAGAAGCAGGCGAGGATATGCTGGCGCTTGCCGGTGTGGGCGATGAAGAAGTGTCCGACAGTGTGCGGGCCATTACGCGCTCGCGCCTACCGTGGCTTTGCGTCAATCTGGCCACTGCTGTGCTCGCTTCAATGGTGATCGGCCTGTTTGATGCAACATTGGAACAGATGGTGGCATTGGCTATCCTCATGCCCATTGTTGCGTCCATGGGTGGTAATGCCGCCACCCAAACGATGACGGTGGCAGTGCGCGCCATCGCGATGCACGACCTTGATCCTTACAATATGGGGCGCGTGGTGCTGCGTGAGGCCTATGTGGGTTTGGTCAATGGCGCTGCCTTTGCCATTCTTATGGCCATTGTCGCTGTCTTTTGGTTCGGCAGCGCTGGCCTTGGGCTGGTTATCGGCATCGCTATGCTGGTCAACATGCTGGCAGCAGCGCTAGCTGGCATTCTTATCCCTATCGCATTGGAGCATTTCGGCATTGATCCAGCCATCGCATCCAGCGTGTTTGTAACCACGGTAACGGACGTTGTGGGTTTCTTCGCCTTCTTGGGGCTGGCCGCGCTGTGGTTTGGCATTTAGGCGCTATACCCAGCGGCGCACTTGCTGCGTGTAATCTTGCCATTCCTTACCAAAATTAGCGGCCAAGTGTGCCTCTTCGCGCACGATAGCAAGGCTTTGGATTGCAAACGCAAGCGGCACCACAAGCACAACGTGCCATAGCGAGCCTGCAAGCAAGCCAACGCCCACCAAAATGAGCAAATTGCCCACGTAAATTGGGTTGCGTGAATATTGGAATGGTCCACCGGTCACCAAAGATTTGGTGCCCTGATGGGGCATAATGGTGGTTTGTGCTCGCCGAAATGTGAGCGAGGCCCACACATCCAGCGCGAGGGCGCAGGCAATGAACAAAGCGCCGATTGTTTGGCTAATCGGTGTGCTTTCAAAACCAAAGGGAAACAGGGCACGCAGAAGGAAGCCAAGGCCAATGGTGCCAAGCAAAAGAACTGGCGGCCAGGGCAGGCGGTTCGGTCTCTGCTTAATGTCCCAAGGTGTCATAGGTTATGTCCCTTTTTGGCATTTGCGCATGGTGCAAAGCGGCTGATCTGCCGGCCAGCATTAACACTATGTTGCGCTGCGGCAACACCCAGCGGCACATAGTGAAGAATGCATAAATTTGCTCGCGATAAATCTTTTGGAAATCGATTGCTGTGATATGTGACGCCCCGCACATACCTTTGCAAATCGACGGAACATAATCACGCCATGCTCAAGCGGATCACCCTTTTTATTCTCGCCCACATGGCTTTTTTTGGCGTTGCTGCTGCCATCGTTGCTGCATCCACTACCGATGCAGACGCGCAGCGCAGCGATAATCCCTACGGTATGCAGTTTGTGGTGACGCAGGACGCGGCGCTGCGCACCGGCCCAGAGGTAGGTTCTGCCCTATCCGGTGCAACGGTTGCCTCGGGTACACGCGGTGTTACGCTGCGTTGGTGCCGCCCAGAGTTTGATTTTCAGGGTTGGATGTTTGGCTCAGCCAGCACGCAGCAAACACAGCTTCAGCAGCGCGTATGTGAAGTGAATGCGGGTGGTCAAATCGGCTTCATGCCGGGCGAGGCTCTTCGCGTTCAATAACGCTTGGGCAATCGAAACTTTAGCCGCGCAACACCCATTCCGATCAAAATCAGCACCAGCCCGATCAGCAAGCTCGGGTGCAATGGCTCAGCAAGCCATAAGGCGGCGATGCCGACGCCAAAGACCGGCACCAAATAAATGCTGAGCCCGAAAAAGCTCATCCCAACAGCACGAATGAGTGTGTAGCGCAGAATATAGGCGCCGCCGGTGGTAATCGCACCCAGATAGACAATTGCTAGCCACCCGCTGCGATCAACACTTGCTGCCCGCTCCAAAATATCAGGCGCTAAAAATGGCGTGGCAGTCAGCATTGCCACGGCTCCAATGCCAAGCACCAAGCTTGCGAGTTGATGGGACGGTACATCATCGATTTTGCGCACCAGCACGCCTGAGCACGCATAACAAAAACTAGCCAGCAGCGCTGCCCCCTGCGCCAAGCGCACCTCCAGCCCGCCGCCTGATAAGCCTATAAGCGCATCAATGCCCAGTACGATCGTGATGCCAACAAAGCCGATAACAACGCCAGCAAGCTTAGGAACAGACAAGCGGTCATCCTGCGTTGCCATGTGACTAACCAGGAGCCCAAAAAACGGGCCAGCCCCCATAATCAGCGCCATGAGCGAGGCATTAAGATGCAGCTGCGACCAGGACACCAAAAAGAATGGTAAGATCAGATTGAACACGCACAGCACACCAATCAATTGCCAGCTGGATCGCTTGGTTGGCCAAGTCCAGCCGCGCATGAAGGCATAGGGTAACAGCACCGCAACGCCGATAAGGATGCGCACTAGCACCAAGCCAAATGGCCCAATTTGCGGCACTGCGATTTTAATTCCAGTGAAGGCAGAGCCATAGGCTGCGGCCAACAAAAGAAGCAGTGCAAGGTCAGTGGGGGTGGCTTTGCGGATCATTTTTGAGGCCTACACTGCACCCAGTTTGCGTGCAATCGACAAGCTTTCCCCATGCGAATTGCTGCTATGCAAAATTGCATCTTGCAGTGCAGTAAACACTTCGTTAAGCAGCCGCACGTTCACATGTCAGATAATGGACATGCGGGACAAGCGAGGGCTTCATGATCGAACACGATACGGTTTCCTGCTGGTCAGCGGCACGCTGGACAGTTGTTAGCGCACTTTGCGTTGTTGCAATGGTGTGGTTTTTCGGTGGCTTTGAAACCACTGCGTTGGCGGTAACGGCCAACTGAGTTAGATTGGCGTCATGGCAAACCATGACTCCATCCATGTGACCCCTACAACAGCCGTTTCCGCAGCCAGCTTAGTTGAAGCTGCTGACGCTGAAGTTGGCAACATCACCCCATCGCAGGCAGTGGAACTGACCGATGATCCATCGGTTCAGTTTATAGACGTGCGCGATATACGGGAGCTGGCCAAAACAGGCCGCATACCAGGCGCAAAGCATTGCCCGCGTGGTATGCTCGAGTTTTGGATAGATCCGCAAAGCCCGTACCACAAACCCAAGTTCGCGCAGGATGCGCGCTTTGTGTTTTACTGCGCAAGCGGGTGGAGGTCTGCACTGGCAGCGCAAACCGCCTTGAACATGGGCTTAAAGGACGCAACGCACCTGAAAGGCGGTATTACCGCTTGGATTGAAGCCGGTTTGCCAACGCAAATGCAGGCAAAGGCACAAAGCGACGTTTGAAGCGTTTTAGGCTGCGAAAATATCTTGCAGGTTGAGCAGAAGCGCTTTTACGCGCTCATCAGCGATCCGGTAGAATGCCATCTGCCCTTCCTTGCGAAATTCCACCAAATTGTCAGCCCGAAGGCGCGCCAAATGTTGCGACATCGCAGACTGGCCCAAACTGATGGATTGAGAGAGAAAGGAGACGGTTGCTTCGCCCTTGGCTGCCAGAAGGCAGAGAATCATGAGGCGGCGTTCGTTGGCAATTAATTTCAGATAACTTGCAGTTTCTGATGCATTGATATCGAGCGCGCCTTGGCCAGAAGCTTGGGCTGCGATGGGAGTTTGGTCGTTCATAGAAAGTCGTGCGTTGGGGAGAATGGAAGAGCTAGGCAGGCGTTCCAAACAGGCCCAGACAACACTGCGTCGGCCAATCCCCATTCGGTTTTTGTAGATTAGCTTTGCGTCAACGCGTCGCCTATTCGTGGTGCCCCATACGTCAGATTGGTGACTTGCCCTGTTTTTGCGATTCCCAAGGGTACTTGCGTACGCAAAACCACTGTGGATGAAGCCTGTGACACGTCATTTCCGGCCTTGGTTCAAGGCTGCCAACAGGACATAGTTAGGCTATGACCCTGCATCTCATCAAACTGTGTGTTGGCGCGACATCCGTTGAGGATCACAGCGCATGGATTGCCTACATGTTGGAGCGCAAGCGGCAGCTCGGCTTGCCCGCCGAACAATTGCACACAACCCGTATGGTGCCCAAGCAGCGCGATGCCTTGCTAGAGGGTGGTTCGCTCTATTGGGTGATCAAAGGCTCGGTGCAGGCCCGGCAAAAGCTTGTCGATATCCGCCCGTTCAAGGATGAAGAGGGTATCAACCGCTGCCATCTGGTGCTTGATCCACAGCTTATCCCCACGCGTCCACAGCCGCGCAGGCCGTTCCAAGGTTGGCGCTATTTCAAAGCGAGCGATGCACCTGCAGACTTGGCAGGCTTAAGCGGCAGTGGCGCAGATAAGATGACGCCGGACATGCGCAATGAGCTGATCGAGCTTGGGCTGCTCTAAACGGCGACATTGTCGATAAGGCGTGTTTTGCCCATCCAGGCTGCGGCTAGCAAACGTGCATTGGATAGGTCGCCAGCGGGTGCCAAAGTGTCGGCGTTACGCAGGGCAATGTAGTCTGGCCGGAAAACAGCGGCCTCAAGCGTTTGCGATGCTGCTGAAAGCGCTACCTCCTCACTCTCACCATGACGCAAGGCCTCTGCCAGATCACGCAGAGCTTGGTTGAGCTTTGGCGCGCGGGCCCGCTCATCATCGCTTAGGTAAGCATTGCGCGAGGACATGGCCAAACCGTCAGTTTCGCGGATCGTCGGGCTGCCATGAACAGCAACCGGGATTTTCAAGTCGGCCACCATCTGCTTGATAACAAGCAATTGCTGATAGTCCTTCTCACCAAACACAGCCACATCGCACATGGCAGCCAGCAGCAGGCGGCTCACCACCGTTGCCACGCCGTTGAAAAAGTGCGGGCGAAAATCAGCTTCCAGGCCAAGTGCAGGCCCTTGCGTAATGATGCGCGTTGCATCCTGCGGGCCGTACATTTCATCGGCATCGGGTACAAAGACAGCCGCCACACCCGCTTTCTCCAAGGCTGCAAGATCTTGGGCTTCTTGCCGAGGGTAGGTGTCCAGGTCCTCGCCTTGCGCAAACTGCGTGGGATTGACGAAGATGGTGGCAATGACAACGTCTGCCAAAGTCTGCGCATGAGCCACCAACGCAAGATGGCCATCATGTAGCGCACCCATCGTTGGTACCAGCGCGCTTGTCTTTCCATCAGCACGCAATTGGGCCTGCGTCTGGCGTAAACTTGCGATTGTTCGGCAGAGTGTGAGCATCAATTCCTCGATATTTCTTAGCCACTGCGGCGATGATGCGCAGGGGCCAATTGCATGTTTGGGATGCCTATACCCTTCCCAAGAGGCATTTGGCATCCCAAATGAGGCAGATGAGCAAGCGCACGCCCACTTTGAAGACTTCTAGCAAACCAGCAACGCCGAACGATGGAGCATCTGTAGAGGCGTTTGTAGCCGCGCTGGGTGCAGCACCCAAGCCTGGTTCATCGGGCAGGCTGATGTTCGCTTTGGATGCAACGCTGAGCCGAGAGCGCACATGGGATAAAGCTATGAACATCCAATCCTCGATGTTTGCCGAGGCGAGCAACGTCAACGGCCTGGCGATGAAGCTCATCTATTTTCGTGGGTTTGATGAGTGCCGTGCATCGGGTTGGCAAACAGATGGCAGACAACTTGCCAAGCTTATGCAGGGCATTGGCTGTTTGGGCGGGCAAACGCAAATATCTCGCGTTTTAGGCTTTGCCCGTAAAGAAATAGCCAAAGCGCCGGTACCAGCCTTAGTTTATATTGGGGATGCGGTGGAAGAAGACGCTGATCAGCTAAGCCACCAAGCTGGCCAACTTGGTCTCTTGGGGTGCAAGATTTTTGCCTTTCATGAAGGCGGTGACAGGCACGCAGGCGCAGTTTTCCGGTCCATGGCCAGCAATTCTGGTGGTGGATATTTCCAGTTTGACAGTCGTTCAGCAGACGTATTGGCAAGTTTACTCAAGGCTGTGGCGCGCTACGCCTCGGGCGGACGGCAAGCACTGGAAAGCGCTGATAGCCGAGAAGGGCGCCTGCTGCTGGAGCAAATGCGAT
>JBGCDM010000081.1:0-19189 GCA_045105395.1 Devosiaceae bacterium
GCGCCTATGCTTGCCTACTCTCAAGTTGCCGGTAACGGGAGGCTCAAATTTGGTGGGGCGAATGGGTTAGATGTAAAACTCAGGCCTGTATTGGTCAGCGGCAACGAAGGCATTCTTCATCAGGCAGCAATGGCCGGAATGGGCTTTGCAATGGTGCCAAGCTGGGCAGCCCAGAACGACCTGAAAGACGGACGACTTGAAACTGTCTTCCCCGAGATCGAATGGCCGAAATTGCCTATTCAGGCTATTTACGTTGATCGTAGCTATCTACCTGCCAAGGTAAGAAGCTTTCTGGACTTTTTGGCCGGGCCAGAAGGCATCTCTGCCGCTTTGAAGTAGTTTATCGATGATCCAATGCATGGCCAAAGCGGCCAAGTCTTATGGCTTAACAAAATGGTGCCGCGCGGACCGTAGACCAAAGCGATGGTCCTTTTTTTGTGGACATTTTTTTGCGGCTGGCGAAAGGCGTTGATGCCAGCCGCTCAAACCAAAATTGTCGACGTCAGCTTCATCTGCCTAGCCAAGGTGTTGGGCGGACAATAACTGGACAGAAACGTATCCGCTGTTTCTGTCCAACCCGCGTCCGGCAATGTCCGCCCATACCCAAGCAAAGGAGTATGGGCCATGACAGACACCACCGAACTTCTCGCACAGGCTGCGCAAATTCTTGCCGTTTCGCCAAATGAGGCGGCGCGTCTCTGCAGCATCGGGCGCACGACGCTCTATGCCGCGCTGTCGTCCGGTGAGCTTACGAGCGTTAAAATCGGCACTCGTCGATTGATCACCTTGGAAGCTTTACGCGACTGGTTGAAACGGAACGAAGTCCCAGCGGATAAGTGAGGCAACGATGCCTAAGCAAGCCCGTCTGAATGGGATCAAAGGCATCCGATGCTACACGATCGAGGAGGCGGCGGCGGTGTCCGGCGTCTCGGCCCGCACTGTCCGAGCATGGGCAAGAGACGGGTTGCGCACCATGAATGCGGAGCGGCCCATTCTGATCCGAGGCGACGATCTGCGCGAGTACATCAAATCGAAGCGCGCGAGCCGAAAAATCCAAACCAGCATCGACACGTTCTTCTGCTTGCCGTGCCGACGGGAGCGCCGAGCGGCGGAAGGGCTGGCTGACTGCACAATTGCGGGCGAGCGCGCCACACTGACAGCGCTCTGCGAGGCTTGCGAAACCGTCGTTTTCAAACCCATTGCCAAGGCGCACATCTCAGATGCTGCCCGGACTCTCGACCTCAGAATTACGCGGTCATAGGCGACACTAAGGTGATGAACATTCGCCCCCGTGTTCTTCCGCTTTGCGGGGACACAGCAGCCCAGCCTGTTGGCACGCCGACTTCATCCAACAATGGAGGTCGAAATGACTACACGACCCAATGAGAAAAACGAGCGGCTTAAGCGCCGTTTCATGGAGTATCGCAAGTTCGCTCGTCGGCTGTCAGACAAGACACTCGACCGTGAAATTGCAACGCTCGAGCGCTTTGATGTCTGGAACGGCCGAAAGGACTTCGCAAAGTTCCATATCGAATGGGCGATGGGCTTCCGTGGTTATCTTGAGCAAACAAAGGGAGCAAACGGAAATCCGCTTGGTAAGTCTTCGATGCGCGCCATTATGGCTACTCTTCGAGAGTTTGTGCTTTGGCTGTCCCAACAAGATGGCTTTCGCAGTAAGATCAGGGCGTCGGACGCGGAGTATTTCAACTTGTCCCGGCGCGACGAGGCTGAAGCCCGTGCTGCACCTGCCCGCGCCGCTCCGAGCGTTAAGCAGGCCAAGCGTGCTCTTGAGCTCATGCCTTCCGATACACCTCGTGCGATGCGTGATAGGGCAATTGTCGCGCTCTTGTGCCTGACCGGTATCCGTGTAGCTGCCCTGATTTCGCTTAGGATCAAGCACATCGATCTGTTAGAAAAGTCGGTGACGCAGAATCCGCGCGAGGTGGCAACGAAGTTCGGCAAAAACATCGATACCTTCTTTGCAAAAGGTTTCGAGGAAGCTGAAGCCGCGCTGACCGCGTGGATCGCACATCTCGACGATGTAGCGCTGTACGGCCCCGATGACCCGCTGTTCCCAGTGACGGCACTTGTCACAAAGTCCAACCAGGGCTTCGCAGCAAACGGTTTCGAGCGGCGACACTGGAAGAGCACGGAACCCGTCCGTAAAATCGTTAACACTGCCTTCGCCGCCGCTAGCCTGCCGACCTTCGGCCCGCACGCGTTTCGCCATATGCTTGCCCGACACGCTGCCAAGAACAGCGCGAGTATCGCTGAACTCGTCGCGACGTCCCAAAACCTTGGTCACACTGATGTGCTGACGACCCTGCGCAGCTATGGCCAGATCAGCCGAGAACAGCAGCGCGCGCTTGTGACAGGTGAGGTCGAAGACACAACGCGTGAGTAGCAATAAAACAGGCTGGCCACCGAACTCGGATCATGCGTGGGAACAAACGTGGGAACGCACAGGCGCTTCATTTAAAATAATAATCAAAATCAATGATTTATATCAAGTATGTGGCGGACAGAGAGGGATTCGAACCCTCGAGACGGTTACCCGCCTACACACTTTCCAGGCGTGCGCCTTCGACCACTCGGCCACCTGTCCGTAACGCACGCATGAGGCGCACGCTTATTCAATTTATGGCGTGTGTGCAAAGCACACATCGCGGTGCGCCTTCGACCACTCGGCCACCTGTCCGTACTAAAGCATGCACAGCATTGCGATAGAATGCGCGTGATTAGCGCGGCTTTGACCAGCATGCAAGGCCATGCGGTACGTATGCTTCAGCCGCGCACTAGGCCCTGAGAACGCCACCGGCTGCCTTTTCCACTGCGCCCACAATTTTGGCTGATACAACCTCAATATCCTCGTCCGTTAGCGTCTTATCTTTGGGCTGAAGTGTCACTTCAATGGCGAGCGATTTCTTGCCCTCTTCCATGCGGTCGCCTGCGTAGATGTCAAACAGCGACACGTCCAAGATCATAGCTTTGTCGGCGCCTTTGGCAGCGCGCAGAACCTTCTCCGAGGCTGCGTCCACATCCACAACAAATGCGAAATCACGACGCACAGGCATCAGATCGTGCAGAGTGAGCGGCGGTTTGGTGCGGGTCGCTTTTTGCCGCGGTGCAGGAATGGCATCCAGCGTGATTTCAAAGCCCACAATCGGCCCTTCCACATCCAAAACCTTTAGCAAGCGCGGATGCAGCGCACCAAAATAACCGAATATATCGCGGCCACGGCGTAGCGTGCCGGACTGCCCGGGGTGGTACCAATCTGGCGCGCCTGCATCCACCTGGACGGTGGCAGCATCCAGGCCCAAATCATCGAGCAGAGACAGGGCATCCGCTTTCACGTTGAAGGCGGACACTGCAGGAAAATCACCGCCCCAGTGGCGACCTTGGCCAGCCATAGTGGCGGTGCCACGACGCACGCCGCAGGCGGCAATGGTTTGATCGTCTGGCGCATCACCAGCGAACACCTGGCCCACCTCAAACAGCGCCGCATCGCGCGCGCCACGGTCCACATTGGTCTGAACATTGCGCAGTAGGCTTGGTAACAGGCTGGGGCGCATGGTGCTCATGTCGCTGGAGATCGGGTTGGCCAATTGCAGTGAGGGCGCACCGCCACCAAAGGCTTCGGCATCACTCTGGCGCACGAAGGACCACGTGACGGCCTCCATCAACCCGCGTGCAGCAAGCAGCCGCTTGGCACGACGTGTCTTTTTCTGAATGTCAGTAAGAACTGGTTTTAGGACGGTTTCACGACCAATGGAGGGCGTCACCGGCACCCTGTCTACGCCCTCAATGCGCATCACCTCTTCCACAAGGTCGGCTTTGCCTTCCACATCAGGGCGCCAGCTTGGCACCGCCACTTTCAGCTCATCACCCGACCCTGTAGCCCAGAAGCCGAGCAGTTTCAGAATGGCTTTCACCTCGTGGCTCGGCACATCCAAGCCAGACAGGCGTTTGACCTCGGCGATTGGGAAGTCGATGATTTTGTCCACTTCAGGGATCTCGCCTGCAACGGTTTTTTGCGTTGGTGTACCTCCGCAAAGGTCCATCACCAGCTGCGTGGCAAGGTCCAGGCCTTGTTCGTTGAAAGCTGGGTCAATGCCGCGTTCAAAGCGGTAGCGCGCATCGGTTTGGATGCCGAGCTTGCGGCCTGTTGCGGCAATGTTGTCAGGCACCCAAAGTGCAGACTCGATCAGCACATCGGTGGTGGTCTCATCACAACCGGATTCTTCGCCGCCCATGATCCCAGAAAGCGACTCAACGCCTTTGTCGTCAGCAATCACGCACATGCTGCTGTCGAGCTTATATTCTTTGCCATCCAGCGCCAGAAAGCTCTCGCCATCCACCGCTTCGCGCACCGTCAGGTTGCCGGTCACTTTGGTCGCATCAAACACGTGCAGCGGGCGGCCCCGATCAAAAGTGACGTAATTGGTGATGTCCACTAGCGCGTTAATCGGACGAAGCCCGATGGCCTTCAGCCGCTTCTGCATCCACATCGGGGAAGGGCCATTTTTCACCCCTTTCACCAGGCGTAGGGCGAACGTGGGGCAAAGGCTCTCGCCCTTAAAATCAAGGTTCACAGAGACAGGGCAGGGGCCTTCGCCGGCAATTGTGGGCACGTTGCCGTCCTTCAGCTTGCCAATACCGGCGGCTGCCAAATCACGCGCGATGCCATAAACGCCCGTGCAGTCAGGCCGGTTGGGCGTGAGGCCGATCTCAATCATGGGATCGTCAAGCTGCGCAAATGTGGCATAGCTGGTTCCGGCAGCCACATCAGTGGACAGATCGATGATGCCATTATGCTCATCAGACAGTTCCAATTCGCGCTCAGACAGCATCATGCCGCGTGATTCCACGCCACGGATTTTGCCAATGGCCAGCGTCGTATCAATGCCAGGCACATAGGCGCCTGGGGGGGCAAAAACGCCGGTCAGGCCCTCGCGCGCATTGGGCGCGTCGCACACAACCTGCACCAGATCGCCTGCGCCGGTATCCACCTCAAGCACGCGCAAACGGTCTGCATCGGGGTGTTGCTTAGCGCTCATCACTTTGCCGATGACAAACGGGGCGTAAACCGCGCGATCATCCACCTCTTCGACCTCCAGGCCGATGCGGGTGAGGGTATCGACGATCGTGTCGAGGCTGTCGTCAGTCTCAAGGTGATCCTTGAGCCAGGAGAGGGTGAACTTCATGGCGTAAAGTCTATCCGAAAATCGGGTGAAAATGCTGCTGTGCGAAATCGCACGCTTTGGCGATGCTTGCAATGCTTGGTGGCTGCGTTACACCACCGCCATGCTGAAACTTGTCTTTATGGGAACGCCAGATTTTGCTGTTCCAACCCTTCTTGAGCTTGTTGGCCACGGCCACGAGATCATTGCATGTTACACCCGCGCGCCTGCGCCCGCTGGCCGTGGCATGGGCTTGCGCAAATCGCCCGTGCACGTGCAGGCTGAGGGTTTGGGCATTCCAGTGCTTCACCCTGAAAGCCTGCGAAGCGATGAGGAGAAGGCGCGCTTTGCTGATCTTGGCGCCGATGCAGCGGTGGTGGTTGCCTATGGCATGATTTTGCCCAAGGCGATTTTGGAAGCGCCAGAGCATGGCTGCTACAATTTGCATGGGTCTTTGTTGCCTAGGTGGCGCGGCGCGGCCCCCATCAACCGGGCCATTATGGAAGGCGATGCAGAAACTGGCGTCATGGTGATGAAAATGGCCAAGGGCTTGGATACTGGGCCGGTCGCGATGGCCGAACGGCTGATCATCACCGATACGATGACCGCGCAGGATGTGCATGACCAGCTATCGCGCCTGGGCGCTGATCTGATGGGCCGCGCGATGGCGGCGCTTTCGCGTGATGCGCTTCAGCTAACCGAGCAGGATGAGGCTGGCATGACCTATGCGGCTAAGATCGATAAGGCTGAGGCCAAAATCGATTGGGATCGTCCTGCGTTTAGCGTGCTGCGCCACATTCATGGGCTATCGCCATTTCCAGGCGCCTGGACGGAGTTTGAGGCCAACGGTAAGCGTGAGCGGCTTAAGGTGCTGCGTGTAGAACCAGTTGATGGTTCCGGTGCGCCGGGCACGTTGTTGGAGCATCATCGTGTTGCGTGCGCAGATGGTGCGGTGAAATTGATTGAGGTTCAGCGCGCTGGTAAGAAGCCGATGGATGTGGCCACGTTTCTAAACGGAATGGGGCTGGTGCCTGGTGACCAGCTTTTCTGATGCCAAGGTATCGGCTCACGGTTGAATACAACGGCGCGCCTTATGCAGGCTTTCCTCAGCGGTTGGGCCGCAGGCCCAGAGCAAAAAAGAAGCTTTGAATGCCCCGCTACCGACTGACATTAGAATACAACGGCGCGCCTTATGCTGGCTTTCAAAGACAAGATGGCCCGCCAACTGTGCAGGGCGTGCTGGAAGATGCAGTTCATGCCTTCACCGGCCAAACCATCACCTTAAAGGCGGCAGGGCGCACCGACACGGGCGTGCACGCTACTGGCCAAGTGGTGCATTTTGATCTTCAGAAAGACTGGCCCACCGATACGGTGCGCGATGCGATGAACGCGCATATGCGCACCGAGCAAGTGGCGGTGTTGTGCGCTAGCCAAGTGGATGAGAGCTTTGACGCACGCTTTTCCGCCACCAAACGGCACTATCGTTACACCATTCTCAATCGCCGCCCGCCGCCTGTTTTAGAGCGTGGCCATGTGTGGGGTGTTGGGGTGCCGCTGGATGAAAACCTCATGCAAGCTGCTGCCGACCGACTGATCGGCCATCATGATTTCACAACGTTTCGGTCTGTGCAGTGTCAAGCAAATAACCCCATGCGCACGTTGGATACGCTCGTGGTGACGCGTCAGGGCGAGCATATTTTCATCGATACGTCCGCCCGCTCCTTCCTTCACAACCAGGTGCGCTCGCTGGTCGGTGCGCTGAAACAGGCAGGCGAGCGCAAAATTACCCCCGATGATGTGCAAGTCATGCTGGAAGCTTGCGACCGCGCGGCTTGCGCCCCCGTCGCCCCGCCCGATGGGCTGGTGTTTGTGAAGGTGGCGTATTGAGGGAACAACCGGATGGGTTATCCCCGCCCTTCCTTTCTCGGCACACAATCGCAACACCTTCCACCGTTTATCTGACGGGAAGTCTGGGGTCGTGCCCTGGGCCGGTGGACGGGCAAAGCGCCTATCGTTGGGCTTGGGGGTAACGGCCTAAGGCTTTCATGGGGGCGAAACTGGATGGGCCTCGTCTGCGCGGTAAGGACGAGGAGGACGCTTGGCGAACGGACAAAAACCCTCGCTCGGCGGATCGGCAATCGGTTGTGCTTTTGCGCAGCCCGCGTTTGCCTCTGATGGGTGGTACAACAAAGCGGACCCACCCAAGGCGCATCCAGATAAGCCAAAAAACGCTTCGCGCGGGGTGCCTTGCGGCATCGATACTCAATACCAAACCACGGCGATGCTACATGGCACCCCGCACTTCCTGCTTTTCACGTGGAACGGATCGCTCTGTTTGGCGCTTTTCGTGCTGAGGGTTTCAAACCTCGAAAAACCGCTCCAGCACGCTCAGGTAAATGGCGGTGAGTGCGGTCAGGTGGGCGATTTCAACATGCTCATCCACCTGATGCATGGTTTGGCCAACCAGGCCAAACTCCACCACAGGACAATAGTTTTTGATAAAGCGTGCATCTGATGTGCCGCCTGAGGTGGAGAGCGTAGGCGTGACGCCCGTTGCATCTTTTACGGCTTCGACCAGACTGTCCACGAAGGGGCCAGGCGGCGTGTAAAAGGCGTCGCTGGCATCTTGCTTCACCGCCAAGGCATAGGTGCACCCTTGCCAATTCAGGCCATCCAAACGGCGGCGCAGCTCTGCCTCCAGGCTGGCTTTGGTCCAGGTGGAATTGAAGCGCACATTGAAACCCGCCGACACGCGCGCCGGGATAATGTTGCTGGCCGTGTTACCAGTATCAATCGTGGTTGGCTCAAGATTAGAGGGCTGGAACAGGTCGGTGCCTTCATCCAGCGGTTCTTTCAATGCAGCCAGTGCTGCGACCAACGGGTTCAGCGGATTGGCGGCCAAATGCGGGTAGGCTACATGGCCCTGCACGCCCTCCACCGTGAGCGTAGCGTTCAGCGAGCCGCGACGGCCCACCTTGATCATTTCACCCATAACATCGGGGTTGGTCGGCTCGCCAAGCAGGCACGCATCAATACGCTCGCCTTTGGCATCAATGTGCCGCATCAAAGGCTCGGTACCGTTGATGGCAGGGCCTTCTTCATCGCCGGTAAGGATGAACGAAAGTCGCCCGCCAAAATCAGCGCCATGCGTGTCTAAGAACTGCGCGCTGGCAGCCACCATGGCCGCCACACCACCCTTCATATCAACAGTGCCACGCCCATACATTTTGCCATCAGCAATGGTAGCGGCGAACGGATTATGGCTCCAGTCGGCTGCATCGCCCTCCGGCACCACATCCAAATGGCCGGCAAAGGCAAAGTGCTTTGCGTTGGTGGCGCTTACCGAGCCTATGGCAGAAAAGAGATTGGCAATGTCCGGCGTGTCAGGGCTTGTGAAAACAGGTTGGTCGTTTTCAAAACCAAGCCCAGCCAGCATCGTCGCTACGCCATCCAGCGCATCGCCGCTTTGGGGCGTCACACTTGGGTAGCGGATCAAGGCTTGAAGAACGGCAACCGGATCGCTTGGATTAACGGTTTGGCTGCTCCTCATTACTCGTCCTCATCGGCGCCAGGGGGCGGGGTAGTTGGGCGAACATCGGCCTGCCACCCATATTTGTTGGGGTTTGCATCGCCTTTGCGGATGCCCAGCCACAAGGACAGAATGACGGCAATAGGAAAGAACAAAAGGCCAAGCGCAAAATAGCCCGCCATGCGCAAATCATGCAGGCGTTTGATCGACACCGTGATCGAGCAAATGGTTGTGACTGTGTAAACGAAGCTTTGCAGCGGCCCGAAGGACAGCGCAACAGCACCGGTTTCAGGATCGATGGTAAAGGGCGCTGTAATGCCAACAACCGCGCTCAAGAACAGGATCGAAAGCCAATAGACCTGCCGGCCGATCCGCCCATCAAAGCGGAAAAAAAGCCAAAAGAACGTTTGCGCATCCAACGGTGGCGGCGTCGGCAATGCTGCATTGGGTGTTGGCAGAGGCGGTGGCGTGTTGGCCAAAGTGGGTATCCTGGTACGAGAAAGCCGAGGCAAATCAATCGATCGCTCCGGCCTTCTACATGTTTGGAAGTGTCCCCGGTTTCAAGGGGTAATCGACTGGCCGGCGCTAGTTAGCGCCCGCTGCATGGTGCTTATCGCCGTACAAGCCATGCTCTTCATCGCGCGGGTCCAGGCCAAACCGATTGATACCGGGCGTGCCCGATAGCAGAAACATAGAGATATAGGCGTAAATATTGACGATAGGGATGAAGGAAAGAAGCACCCACCAGCCGGATCTATCACGGTCGTGCCAGCGTTTTATCCCCATCGCCAAACTTGGCCATAAAATGAGAACGCCAGCAACACCGAAAAAAAGTGGCGCAGGAACCAAGTTGAACTCACCAGGTCCCCCCGATGGGCCTTCAAATAGAACCAGTTGCACGCCGCGCAGCACAAAATCTGCACCCAGGCCCAAGGCCAAAATCATGCTCACCACCGTCATTCCAAACCAATAATCACGGCGGCGAAACCGGCCTTTGGGTGAAAGAAAGTAGGCAAACATGGGGTGCTGTCCTTTGTGGTTAGTCTCGTAAAAGCTCGTTGATGCCAGTTTTGGAACGTGTCCGCTCGTCCACCGTTTTCACAATCACCGCGCAGTAAAGGTGCGGTGCTGGCTCGCCATTGCCCATAGGTTTGTTGCTGGCCATCGAGCCTGCAACCACCACTGAGTAAGGCGGAACTTCGCCATAGGTGATTTCGCCTGTCAGGCGATTAACAATTTTGGTCGATTTGCCAATAAATACGCCCATGCCGAGCACCGAGCCTTCGCGCACAATGCAGCCTTCAACAACTTCTGAGCGCGCGCCAATGAAACAATTGTCTTCAATGATTGTGGGGCCGGCCTGCATGGGTTCCAAAACACCGCCAATACCAACGCCGCCCGATAGGTGCACGTTTTTGCCAATCTGCGCGCAGCTACCCACAGTGGCCCAGCCATCCACCATGGTGCCTTCATCCACATAGGCACCAAGGTTCACAAAGCTTGGCATCAACACCACGCCTGGCGCGATATAGGCCGAGCGGCGAGCAACGGCGCCTGGCACCGAACGGAAGCCTGCCTTTTCGTAGTCTAGCGCACCCCAGCCATCAAATTTGGAAGGAACCTTGTCCCACCACACAGCATCGCCAGGCCCGCCTTTGATCACATCCATCGGGTTAAGGCGGAAGGAGAGCAACACAGCTTTTTTCAGCCATTGGTGCACCGTCCAGGTGCCATCTTCACCGCGGGTGGCCACGCGCGCCTTGCCCTTGTCCAAAAGGTCCAGCGCCGCATCAACCGCATCACGGGTTTCACCTTGGGTATGAACATCAATCGTATCGCGGGCCTCAAAAGCCGCTTCAATTGCCTTTTCAATGTCTGCGTGATCGGTAAGCGCGTGGTGCATGGGTCATCTCTCTTTGGGCAGGTGAAGGGGGTGAGCGATGTGCTTGCGTTAAGGCGTTGGCAGCTTGATTGCAGCCAGCACATCTTCAAGAAAATCGGCTATGTGATCTGTAACATAAAGCACATGATTGTCGTTACGACCCTCAAGCTCCCAGTCTTCATGGAAGACCTCGCGGGTGCCGCGTGGAACGATGAGGGTGGTCAACATGCCGCGTTCGTGCGGCACTTTGAGGTTGCGCGACAAATCTTCAAACATGGCAGCCCGTGTCGGGTCGATGCCGGTTAGTTCCAGAAATTTGTCGTAGGTTTCGCCGTTGGGTTTGGGGATCAAGTCGGCCGAAACAATGTCAAACACGTGCTGAAAATCAGTGGACACACCCAGTCGATCAAGCACCGCATGGGCATGTTTTTTGGTGCCATTGGTGAACACATATTTGTGGCCGGGCAGCGCTTCCAACATTGTATTGAGCTTAGGGTCTGGCTCCAGCACCGAATGGTCAATATCATGCACAAATTCTAAAAAATCATCCGGCGTAATGCCTTGCTCCACCATCAGGCCACGCATCGTTGTGCCATAGGTTTTGTAGTAATTTTTCTGAATTTTGCGCGCCTCGCCTTGTTCCAAACCCATAAGCTTGGCCAGGTAGTCGGTCATCTTTGCGTCCATCTGCGCAAACAGGTTCGAGTGGTGCGGATAGAGCGTGTTATCAAGATCGAACACCCAGTGTTCAACGCGTTCAAAAGCTTCAAGACCTTGGTGTTGCTCTCGCTCAGGCTGCTCGCTCATAGGGGTATCTTTCTATCGGTATGCAGCTTAGCGGGTAATAAGCGTGCCCGCGCCATGCGCGGTAAAAAGCTCAAGAAGCACACAATGCGGCACCTTGCCATTGAGGATAACAACACCCTCAACGCCGCCTTCAACGGCTTGAATGCAGGTTTCCACTTTGGGGATCATACCGCCTGCGATTGTGCCATCGGCCATAAGCTCACGTGCCTTGGCTATGGTAAGCTCAGGGATGAGCTTCTTTTCGCCATCCAGAACACCATCAACGTCGGTGAGGAAAAGCAAGCGCTGCGCGCCAAGCGAGCCAGCAATGGCGCCGGCAAATGTGTCGGCATTCACATTATAGGTTTTTCCATCGGCGCCAGATGCCACCGGCGCAATCACCGGGATAAGCGCCTCCTGCGTCACCATATCTAGCACAGCAGAGTTTACCGTTTCTGGCTCACCAACAAAGCCAAGATCTACCGCTCTTTCGATGTTGGAATCGGTGTCGCGGGTGGTGCGGGTGATCTTCTTCACCGTCACCATCTGCCCATCCTTGCCGCAAAGCCCAATGGCCTTGCCGCCGGCTGAATTGATCGATTGGACGATTTGTTTGTTGATGGATCCGGCAAGCACCATCTCCACCACATCGATGGTCTTTTCGTCTGTAACGCGAAGCCCGCTTTCAAATTTGCTCTCAATGCCCAGCTTATCCAGCATGGCAGCTATTTGTGGGCCGCCGCCGTGCACCACAATGGGCTTGATGCCAGATTGTTTGAGCAGCGCAATATCGCGTGCAAAGGCTTGGGCGAGCGCCTCATTGCCCATCGCGTGGCCACCATATTTCACCACGATTGTTTGGTCGGCATAGCGCTGCATAAACGGCAGCACCTGGCTGATCAGGCGCGCCTGGCGCACGGGCTTGGGTTCCAGCGGAACATTGGGGTCATCATCAAGGGGCATGGCAACCAAGGTTTGGTCAAAAGGTCAGGCAGAATGGGACTGATGTGGTGGACACTGCTTGGACCAAAAGGTCAAGGTTTTACCAGACTAAGGAGGCAAGAGCGCTTATCGGTCGAGTGGCGCAGGTGGCAGCTTGGAGCCCATAGTTGCCGACGATGCGCAGCGTATCAATGTCGACCTAGGCCGGCTGAATGGCAAAATAGCTGTTTACAGTTTCGAGTTCAGCCAGAGCTTTGCGCGCGCGATAGGCATGGCATTGCTCATCGCGCGCTGTGATTGGTCTTAAGAAACCTTCAAACCATACAGATCGAGAACAGGTTTAAATGCTGCTGGGCAATGACCAACTCCTGCAGCCTTTCGTCGAACCGATCATCCGCTGACCCATGAGCTTCTGAGAGTGTGTGTTCGCTGAAACAACGTTTTACCCGTCGGAACCACATGGCCTACGCGTCCTCCAAGAAGTAACTAAGTTGCTCCATGAAACCGAATTTGCGCATCATGGCATCACCTTCCGGTGTTCGGCTGATCGCGCGCATTTTTTCCAAGTCATGGACCTCGCCAACGACAGCGGCTTGATTGGCATCCTGCGGGTCACGCAGAAATGTCATTGTGCCGACGGCTTCACCGAAGACTTTTTGGTGAGCGGCGTGAAATTCCTCAAGTTCAGTTCCCACCGGGATGTGCGAGACGCGGGTTACAGATACGAGCAGTGCCATCATGTGTCCTTTCAATCATCAGACTTGCCAGCCTGTTGGCGGGCAGACTGAATGTTGGCATGCTCAAGTTTCTGTGAGTATACAGGCATTATGCAGTTCATAATCTCATGAGGTCGAACAATGATTGATCAGCTGCGAACCATGGCGATCTTTCAAACAGTGGCCGAACTTGGATCGTTTCGACAGGCGGCAAAAAAGCTGAACCTCTCTGCATCAGTGATCAGCCACCACATCTCAAAGCTTGAGGAAGACCTGGGCTCACCCCTGCTGTATCGCTCTACACGCCGCATGTCGTTGACCGACGCAGGCGTTGCGCTTTTGGCGGCCAGTCAACGAATGACCGCGGCCGCTATGGATGGACTTTCGGCGGTGCAGCGGCGTGCATCACACCCAACGGGAACACTGACAATCGCAGCCTCGACGCCGTTTTCGCACAGCCCTTATGTGGAAACCTTTACCCGGTTTGCCCAATCCTACCCTGATGTGCATCTGTCGATTCAGCTCGAAGACCGTTCAGTCCCTCTTGAAGGGTCGAGCATCGATGTCGCGATCCGGGGCCGCACCGATGGCCTTGACGATAGCAGCTACAAAGCGCGCAAATTGGGTAACGTCCACTTTTGCGTCTTCGCGGCGCCGTCTTACGCGCAAGGCAGGCCCACACCGCAATCCATGGACGACTTGGCCGATTGGGACTGGATACAAAGCCTGCCGATGCCTTGGTCAGCATTCGCAACGTTGGCAGATGGAACAGCCCCGCAGCGAACGCCGAGGAAAGCGGTCACGTGCAGCAATTTTACGATGGCGCGAAAATGTGTCGATGAGGGAATGGGATTTATGATCGAAACCTATCCTCTCGTCGCCGATGACTTTCGCGCAGGGCGTCTTGTCCATTTAGTGCCTCGCGTTAGGTTGCGCCCGATCAACGTTTACGCAATCTATCCGGCCAATAGCCCAAAAGATGGCCTCGCACATCTTTTCATCGATTTCATGATGGATCAGTCTTGGGCTACGGAACATGGCTTCGGCATGAGGTGATGGGTCCACGCGGAACAAGGAAAGCCGCCATTGGCTCTGCCAAACTCGCAGGCAGCTTCGTCCGCATAGCTGCCGTGCTCAGCCCTCTGAGCCGTCAACCTCATCCTGGTCGCTATCCTCAAAACCAAGCGCTCCCAGATCGTTCAACAGCCGGGCGATGAAACCGCGCAGGGTATCCACGCCTTGCTTCTTCTCTGAGCTTGTCACCGCGATAAACGGGTAAGCGGCAGGGCGCTTGGCGATGCCATCCATCACGCTTCGTTTCACCCGCTCAATCTGTCCAGGCTTCAACTTGTCGGTTTTGGTGAGCACGATCTGATAGCCAACGGCGGTCTCGTCGAGCATTTTCATGATCTCAAGATCGTTCTTCTTCAGCCCGTGACGGCTGTCGATCAGCACAAAAACGCGAGCAAGCTCGGCGCGGCCCTGCAAATATTTGCGGATCAGCTTGTTCCACTTTTCCACTGTATCAACCGGCGCTTTGGCAAAGCCGTAGCCCGGCATATCGACAATCCGAAACGGCATGCCATCGGCGGAAAACAGGTTCAGCTCTTGCGTGCGGCCAGGCGTGTTGGATGTGCGCGCCAGCCCCTTTTGGTTCACCAAGGCGTTGAGCAGAGATGATTTGCCAACGTTAGAGCGGCCGGCAAAGGCAATCTCAATGCGTCCATCAATCGGCAAGCCAGAGGGCGCGACCACACCCTTCTCAAACAGCCAGTCGCGAGCGAAAAGCTGGTGGCCAGCCTCAAGCAACGGCTGCGACAGGCCAATGGCCTCAAGCTCATCCATGGATAAAGCGTCCATGGGGTAGCCTACTCCGCCGGCTGCTTGTCGGCTTTCTTGGTGAACATGGCTTTGAGGTTATCCCATAGCTCAATCTTCACCCCGTGGCGCTTCATAATAAAGGACTGCTGAACCACTGAAAGGAAGTTGTTCCAGGTCCAGTAGATCACCAAACCAGCCGGGAAAGTGGCCAGCATGAAGGTGAACACCACAGGCATCCATGTGAAGATCATGGCCTGCGTTGGGTCGGTCGGCGTTGGGTTCAGCTTCATCTGCACGAACATGGTGATGCCCATTAGGATCGGCCAAACGCCCAAGCCCAGAAGCGGGCCGATCAGTGGCACAAGCGTTGGGTCGTACGGAAGCAGACCAAACAGGTTGAACAGCGATGTCGGATCAGCAGCAGATAGATCCTGGATCCAGCCAAAGAAGGGCGCATGGCGCATTTCGATGGTGACGAACAGCACCTTATAGAGCGCGAAGAAAACCGGAATTTGGATAAGAACGGGCCAACACCCGGCGACCGGATTGATCTTCTCTTTCTTATACAGCTCCATCATGTGCTTCTGAAGCTCAGGCTTATCGTCCTTGTAACGGTCCTGAATTTCTTTCAGCTGAGGCTGCACCTTCTTCATCTTCGACATCGAAGCGTAGGATTTGTTGGCGAGCGGCAGGAACACCAGCTTGATGCCAACCGTTACCAACAGGATGGCAACGCCAAAGTTCCCGAACACGCCGAACAGCCATTTGATCGCAAAGAACATTGGCTTGGTGAGGAAGTAGAACCAGCCCCAATCGATCAGCAGCTCAAAACGATCAATGCCCTGGTCTGCCTCATAGCCATCAATGATGGCAACTTCTTTGGCGCCAGCAAAAAGTTGGTTTTCAAGGCCAATGCTTGCGCCGGGGGCCACTTCAAAGCCGCCACCCAGATAGGCTGCAATGAAGCTCTCGCCGGTGATCACCTGGTCCATGCGGAACTCGCCACGATAGCTTTCCAGGCCCGATGGTATAAGCGTTGCTGCCCAGTATTTGTCGGTTATGCCAAGCCAGCCGCCTGATACATCGCGGTATTGGGTCGTGCCATCATCGCGCACATCATCATAATCAAGCTCTGCCAGGCCTTCTTCACCGAAGAAGCCAATCATGCCCTCATGAAGGATGAACATGCGGCTGGTTTGCGGCTCGCCTTGGCGTGCGACCAGGCCATAAGGGTAGAGCAAAACGCCAGCTTCGGAAGTGTTTTCAACTTCTTGGCGCACGGTGAACATATAGTCTTCGTCCACCGAAATGATGCGGCGGAAGGTGAGGCCCTCGCCATTGTCGTATGTCAGCGTCACCGGAGTGGTGGCGGTTAGCGTGCTGTTGCCTTCCACTTGCCACATGGTTTCTGCCGTTGGCAGCGTTGCCGCCCCGCCAGCGCCCTGCGCCCAGCCAAACTCGGCATAAAACGGATCATCAGAACCTGATGGGGAGAACAGGATAACGGTATCGGAATCTTCATCCAGCGTTTCCTGATATTCTACCAGGTGGATGTCATCGATACGTGCGCCTTGCAGCGCGATGGTGCCGGTAATGTGCGATGTTTCAATGGTGATGCGATCACCGTTGGCAATAATCGCCTCGCGATCCATGGCGGTTGGAACAATCGATCCACCAGGGCTCAGCGTTACCGCGCCTGCAACGCCGGGTGCGCTTTCATCAACCACAACAGGCGTGCCGTCTGGCGTGGTTCCCATCTCAGCTTCAAGAGCTGCGCGTTCGGCCTCCATTTGCGGGCCAACATAAAGATATTGCCAACCGACCAGGATTAGCAGCGACAGCGCAATGGCGAGAATGTAATTGCGGTTTTCCATAAAGTACCCGGCGTTGTCTGGCGCTGCTTTAAGCGCGTGCGCTTGTGTGAACCTTCTTCAGCCCGCTTTCTAGCGCGCTGGTCAATGCGTCAAACGGCGCGTTGGCTGCCATTGTGCGTGCAATGAGGACATAATCATAACCTGACTGAAAACCTAGACCCTGTGATGTCGCAATTGCACTTTTAAGGCGTCGTTTGATGCGATTGCGCACAACAGCGCCACCAACTTTGCGGGTCACAGTGATTCCAATCCGTGCTGGATCAGCATCGCTACCATGCTCGGTACGCTGCCTTGCCTGAAGCACAAAGGGCGCACAGTGCGCCCGTTTGCCCGCCTTAGCAGCCCTGTAATCGGCGCGGCGGTTCAGCTTAGTAAGGACAAGGTGCCCGTCATTTTTGCGCGTGCCAGGAAAAGCGATATCAGCCATTGTTGACCTCTACGCCAGTGGCACCGCGCGCAAAATGCCTAGGCGCTCAACCGCTTGCGGCCGCGTGCGCGGCGAGCAGCCAGAACCTTACGGCCGCCTTTGGTTGCAAGGCGTGAGCGGAAGCCGTGGCGACGTTTGCGCACAAGCTTGGAGGGTTGATAAGTACGTTTCATCGGTCAAACTCTTCCAAAGGGAGCATAACAGAGGCCCATTGCCTGGTAGAGCGTTGGGCGTGGAAGCTCAAGAAATCGCTGGGGCGCTGGCGTGCGAACAGATGACGAGCATCTATGGGCCGGAGCCAAGAGCGCCAGAACAAGCCGCGCTTATACGGGCCGCCTTGAGGAAAAGTCAATTCTTACCGGGCATATTCCACGGCGATAACGCGCAAGGGCTCCAGGCACACGAAAACATCACGCCACATCACGCGCAAAATGCACCGCGTAACGGGCAATCACAAGCCCGTGTGATCGTGCGCGAGGTCAGTGAAATGCCAGAAAAGGCCTGCTATGTGCTCCTCAACATACAAACAGGCGCATCAGCGCTTCACCCCTTGCCTCGCATCAAGACGAGGCCACTTTTTGAGGATAACCACTATGGCCCCGCCACCTGCACAGGATGCTGTTATGATCAATGAGCCAACGCCGCAGCAAACTGACGCCGCCAAACAATCCGCATCCCCCTTGGTTTCTTTGGCCAAGCGCTTTGGCCCACTTTTGGCGATTGCAGGTGCCATGGCCGCAGCCTTTGCCTTTGGCTTGAATGACTATCTCAGCCTTTCAGCGCTTATCCAACAGCGTGAAATGCTAGCAAGCGTGATCAACGAAAACCTCGCCCTATCCTTGCTGACCTTTGGTGCGCTTTACGCCACGGCTGTTGCGCTCAGCTTCCCGGCGGCCAGTTTGCTAACGATTGCTGGCGGCTTCCTGTTTGGCTGGCTAGCTGGCGGCCTCACGGTGGTTTTGGCTGCAACGGTCGGAGCAACGGCCTTGTTTCTGGCCGCACGCACAGCCTTTGGGCAGGCGATTGCTGAAAAGGCAGGCCCAACGCTGAAAAAGTTGCTTGAAGGCTTCAAAAAGGATGGCTTCAACTACCTCCTGTTTCTGCGCCTCACGCCAATCTTTCCTTTTACCCTGGTCAACATCGCGCCGGCCTTGGCAAACCTGCCCATTCGCTCCTACGTGATTGCAACCTTCTTTGGCATCATGCCGGGCACCCTGGCCTATGCCTTTGTTGGCTCGGGCCTTGATAGCGTGATTATGGCGCAAGAGGCTGCAAGCCCTGGTTGTGCCGCCGCTGGAACATGCGCCATTGATCTGGGCTCGCTGGTTACCAGAGAAATTATCTTGGCCTTTGCCGCCCTTGGCACAGTGGCGCTTATCCCGCCGGTTGCCAAAGCCTGGCGTGCTCGCAGCTTGGCGCGTGCCAAGTCTTAAGGCCTGATCTTTCAGCGTGTGCCGATCTTGATTGGCACACGCACTCTTCCCTTTCTCCCCGATCCCGTTCTAACTCTCCCCATCAAGGCGCTTGCCATGCCGGCTGGCGCGAAGGAATCCCTATGTCTGACACTGCCTCACATCCCGCCCCATCGCTCATCCCCAATGCTCCAGGCGATGCTCCTCAAACGCTGACACCTGATGTGGCTGTTATTGGCGGCGGCTCAGGCGGCCTTACCACCGCAGCGGTCATGGCAAGCTTTGGCGTGCCGGTCGTGTTGATCGAAAAGCACAAGATGGGGGGTGATTGCCTGAATGTTGGTTGCGTGCCCTCCAAAGCCATTTTAGCGGCGGCCAAGCACGCTCACGCCATTATGGAAGCATCCAAATTTGGCATCCATGCCAAAGGAACTGGTGATGCGCCGTTTGATGTCGATTTCTCGCAGGTCCATGACCACATCAAAGATGTGATTGGCACCATCGCACCGGTGGATTCGGTGCAGCGCTATGAAGGCCTCGGTGTTACGGTGCTGGGCGGTGAAGCCAAATTTACTGGCCCGCAAACCCTTCAGGTTGGCAACACAACCGTTAAAGCGCGC
>JBGCDM010000082.1:0-9699 GCA_045105395.1 Devosiaceae bacterium
GGTCCCGCCCACATGCCCCACCTGCCGCACTTTGGTGCAAGATGATGGCGGGCTGTGCGGTTCTTGCTGGCGGCAAGTTCCCTGGATTGAAACGCCGGTGTGCAATCGTCTTGGATTGCCGCTGGCTTATGATCTTGGACCCGGTGCTGTGTCGGCTGAGGCGTTGGCCAATCCACCGGAGTTTGACCGTCTGCGTGCAGCTTGCACCTATGACGGGATCGCCCCACGTTTGGTGCACGCCTTGAAATTCGCTGATCAGCGGCACCTTGCCGATGCCTTGGGTGCGATGATGGCGCGCGCTGGGCGCGCGCTGTTGCACGAGCCAGATACTGTTCTGGTGCCAGTGCCCTTGCACCCGCTGCGTCAATTGCAACGCCGTTATAACCAATCAGCCCTTTTGGCCCGAGCTATCGGTGCTCTGACCGGTGTGCCTGTGGTGTATGATGGGGTGAAACGGGTGAAGCGGACGCGTCAGCAACTCCCATTGTCGCGCGGTGATCGGCTGCGCAATGTACGTGGTGCCTTCAAGGTAACGAGCGCGGGCGAAGCGGCGCTGGCCGGCAAAAATGTGGTGCTGGTTGATGATGTGCATACCACCGGTGCAACGCTAAACGCTTTGGCGCAGGCGGTTGCAACTGAAAGCGGTCGCGCGCGACCTTCTCAGGTTGATGCGCTGGTTTTCTCCACTGCCGTTGTGCAACCGGGCTCACGCACCATATAACGGCGCTGATGAGGGCTTTTGCCCGCGCTGTTTTTATGGAGAGCCTTGATGGCCAATGTTACAATTTATACCCGCGCCATGTGCGGTTTTTGCTCCCGCGCCAAATCCTTATTGAAGCAAAAAGGCGTTGCTTTTCATGAGCATGATGCGACGATGAAGCCTGCGATCAAGGCTGAAATGGTTGCCAAATCTGGTGGTGCTGCCACGTTCCCACAAATCTTTATTGGTGATGCGCACGTCGGTGGGTGTGATGATCTTTTCGCCTTGGAGCGAGCTGGTAAGCTTGATCCAATGCTCGCTGGATAGGAAAACGCCATGCATGTTGCCCTCGTCCAAATGCGCTCCGGTCGCTCGCACGCGGCCAATGTGGATGCTGCTTGCGCACTTATTGAAGAGGCAGCAAGCACCGGCGCGCACTATGTCCAAACACCAGAGATGACAACCTTGGTGGATCGTGACCGTGCTGGCCTGCAGGCGCACATTACGCATGATGCGGTTAGCCATGCTGTTGCGCGGTTCAGCGCTTTGGCGGCCAAGCACAGTTTGTTTTTGCACATTGGCTCGATGGCCGTGCCGATGCCAGATGGTCGCTTCGCCAACCGCGCGCACCTGTTTGGCCCCGATGGCGCTGTGATCACGACATACGATAAGATCCATATGTACGATGTGGACCTGGCCAATGGTGAAAGCTGGCGCGAGAGCGCGATTTACGCGCCAGGCGAACGCTGCGTTATCGCCGATCTTGGTGTGGCAAAGCTTGGACTTGGCATTTGCTATGATTTGCGTTTCGCAGGCCTTTTCCGCGCGCAAGCGCAGGCTGGTGCGCAGCTTCTAACCATGCCGTCGGCCTTTACCCGCCAAACTGGCCAGGCGCATTGGCATGTGCTGCTGCGCGCACGCGCCATTGAAACTGGCAGCTTTGTGATGGCCGCAGCACAGGGCGGCACCCATGAAGATGACCGCGAAACCTATGGGCATTCGATGATCGTTGACCCTTGGGGCGTCGTTGTCGCCGAAAAGGCTGATGACGAACTCGGTGTGATAAGCGCTGAGATTGATGTGGCTGCTGTGGCCGAAGCACGCGGCAAGATCGCGGCCCTCACACATGATCGCTCGTTTGAGCTTGATAGCGTTCCGCTGGGCACCACACGGTCTGTGGCATGATTTCTTATACGCTGCGATGCTCCAAGAACCATGCTTTTGATGGCTGGTTTCGTGGCAGTGCTGACTATGAAGGGCAGCTCGCCTCTGGCCTTTTGGCGTGCCCGGTGTGCGGTGATGACAGCATTTCGAAGGCGCTGATGACGCCGAATGTTTCCACCGGCCGCGCTAAGGAAAAGGCTGCCGAAGAGGTGCACCAGGCTTTGGTGCAAGCCAAAGCGAATTTGGATGCTGAGCAGGCGAGCGAGGCCAGCACAAAGCCTGTTGAGGGTGAGGTTCTTCCAGCGCCCAGTGAAGCTGCAAGCGCGCCTCCCCCGATTGCCGCTGTTCCAAGCCTGAAAGATGCACCAGCCCCGGTGAAAGCTTATGTGGATGCGGTGCGAAAGTTGCGCACTGAAGTTGAAGCCAATTCAGAGGATGTGGGCACGCGCTTTGCTGAGGAAGCGCGCAAAATGCACCATGGCGAGGTGGACGCGCGCCCCATCCGTGGCGCTGCAAGTCTTGAAGACGCGGCAGCTTTGGATGAGGAAGGCATTGACGTGTTCGTGCTGCCAACACTGCCCGAGGATGGGCACTAGCAACCTTCTGCTGCTATTGGCTAGGCTTGCTGGCAAGCACCATATAGTTCACGTCCAGATCTCTTGGCACGCGCTTCCAGCTGTCTTCCAGCGGGTTGAACGTAACGCCCGCACGATCAATGATCGTCATGCCAGTAGGCTCCAGCGCGCTTGCCAGCTCTTCTGGCTTGACCAGTTTTTCAAACTGGTGCGTGCCCACAGGCAACCAGCGCAGCAAACGTTCCGCGCCAATAATGGCCATAAAAAATGCTTTGGCGGTGCGATTGATCGTGGCGATAAACATCAGCCCGCCCGGTTTGACCATCGCGGCACAATCGGCCACAAAACTATCAACATCGGCCACGTGCTCTACCACTTCCATGTTGAGCACGACGTCAAACATTTCGCCTTGCGCGCGTATCGCTTCAGCCGTGGTGGCACGATAATCGATTGCCAGCTCTTGTTCCTGCGCGTGAACGGCGGCGGTGTTGATGTTCTTTTCCGAGGCATCTACGCCAACAACCGTTGCACCCAGGCGCGCCATAGGCTCGCACAGCAAACCGCCGCCGCAGCCAATATCGAGAATGCGTAAGCCTTCAAAGGGACGTGCCAGTTTTTCATCGCGGCCAAAATGGGCGCACAGCTTCTCGCGAATATAGGCAAGGCGCACAGGGTTGAACTTGTGCAGCACGCCAAATTTGCCTTTGGGGTCCCACCATTCAGCGGCCAAGGCTGAAAAGCGAGCGACCTCATCTGGGTCAATGGAGCTTGTGGGGGAAGCGGTGTTGGTCGCGCTGTCCGTCATCACGGGAAATGCCTATCGCCTGGTTTGGAGTTCTATCTATCCGATGCAGGCACCCAAGCGCCAGTGGCCACATGTCGCGGGGCATAGGCCAATCGTTGTGTAAAAAAGGCGCGCCGTGCTTGGCGCGCCTTTGGATGTTGTTTTTGGCATGCTGTTTTCAACATGCTTTGCATGCCCAGCCTTTAAGCGGCAGACACCTCTGCCAAAAACGTATCGATCTCACGGCGCAAGCTATCGGTTTTTGCCGATACGTCCTGCGCTGCAGCTTTCACCGAGCCAGCTGATTTTGAGGTCTCACCGGCCGCCTCTTTCACGATGGTGACATTCTCGGCGACGTTTGTTGTGCCATGCACCACTTCCATGACCGAGGATGAAATTTCCGATGTTGCGGCACCTTGCTGCTGCGTGGCCTGCGCAATCACATCAATCGTTGAATTGATGGTCTCGATCACCGTGCCAATGTCACGGATCGCGACAACAGTTTCGCCGGTTGCATCTTGAATGGAGCCGATTTGCTCCGAGATGTCCTCGGTGGCTTTTGCGGTTTGCGAGGCCAATGTTTTTACCTCGCTTGCAACAACGGCAAAGCCTTTGCCAGCCTCGCCTGCGCGTGCCGCTTCAATGGTTGCGTTCAACGCCAGAAGGTTGGTTTGCTCGGCGATATCAGAGATGAGTTTGACCACATCGCCGATTTTTTGAGCTGCTTCTGATAGGCTTTCCACTTTCTGGTTGGTGACCTTCACACTTGTGTTGGCATGGCCAACAGTGGTGGTGGTGTCTTCAACCTGGCGGGAAATTTCAGCAATGGAGGCTGTAAGCTCTTCGGTGGCGCTGGCAACCGTTTGAACATTGGAAGATGCATCTTGGGCGGAATGGGCTGCTGTTGATGCGCGGTTGGCCGTGTCTTCGGCAACGCCCACAACACCAGTTGCAATGGTATCCATTTCTTCTACGCGCGCTGCTACAGCATCAAGTACGCCTGAGACTGAGGACCGGAACTCGCCGATCATAGTCTCGATACGTGCTTGGCGTTCCATCTGGTGGTTGGCATTGCCCTCTACTGTGGTTGCCATTTCGGCCTGTTTCAGGGCGTTGTCGCGGAAAATGCTCACCGCACTCGCCATGGCACCCAACTCGTGGGCCTCATCTTGTGCTGGCACGTCAATATCGGTTTGCCCGTCTGCCAGCGCTCGCATGGAGGCTGTCATTGCGCGCATTGGCCTGGATATGCTGCGGCTAACAGCCAGGCCGATTAGGCCACCAAGCAGAACAATGATGCCACCAACAACAGCGAATTTAATGACCTTATCAATCAAAGCCGTTGTCAGATCATCGGTGTAAAGGCCGGTGCCAATGACCCAGCCCCAGGGCTCAAAACCCGCGGCATAGGAGAGCTTGTGAATGGGATTGTCTTCACCTGCACGCGGCCAGTAATATTCAACAAATCCAGCGCCTTGTGGCGTTTGCGAAGCTGCTGCTAGTTCTTGGAACAAGAATTTGCCATTGGGATCCTGCAATTCCCAAAGGTTCTCGCCGTTGAGGTCTGGGCGGACCGCATGCATCAGCATCACGCCTTCCAGATCATGAATGAAGAAGTACTCGATCTCACGATAGCGGATGTCTTCAATGATGCTCAGCGCTGTTGTCTGCGCCTCTTGCATGGTAATTTCGCCAGCTTCGGCTCGGGCATGTTGAGCGGCAATTTGTGAGACCGCGGTATCAACCATGCTGACGATTTCTGCGCCGCGTTGTTGGTTCAGCATTTGGCTGGATAGAAACAGGAAAGATGCTGAAATAGCCAGAATGCCGACAAAAAATACGCCGGACAATGTGAGCAATCGCATGCCGATTGATAATTTTTTCATTGAAAAGAAATCCTTGAACATAGGGATCGCATACTCGCGTGAGCGGTAGCCATCGACGTAAAGTGTATCCGTTAAATTGCTTAAAAATGTATGTGTCTTGGTTGCCCTTACGGCAAATTGTTGATGCGACTGCACTGCAATGGCCAAGACCAAAAACCTGGCAGCGTCGCATTTGATACAGTCGCAATGGACTTAATGTCGCTTTGCGGCTAACACGCCCGCGGTTCTTGTTGGGGCTGTTGCCCTTGTCTCATTGCGGTTGTTCACTATGGCCCGATTGGTCCTAAAATTTGGCGGTACGTCAGTTGCCGATTTGGAACGCATCAACACCGTTGCACGCCACGTGAAGCGTGAGGTTGATGCTGGCCATGAGGTGGCGGTTGTTGTGTCGGCTATGTCGGGCAAGACCAACGAGCTTGTGGGCTGGGTGCAGGATATGCCGCGCGTGGCTGGTGCCAATGCCCCCATTTATGATGCGCGTGAATATGATGCGGTTGTTGCCTCTGGCGAGCAGATCACATCAGGCCTGTTGGCCATCGCCTTGCAGGCGATGGGTGTGGAAGCACGCTCTTGGCAAGGGTGGCAGATACCGCTGCGCACCGATGCAAGCCATGGGGCTGCCCGTATTGATGGCATTGATGCAGAACGGTTGATCGCGCGCATGTCTGGCGCTGAAACCGGTACGCCCCAAGTGGCAGTTATTGCAGGTTTCCAAGGCATCTCGCCAGAAGGGCGCATTGCAACACTTGGCCGTGGTGGCTCGGATACCTCGGCTGTCGCCATAGCCTCGGCAGTTGGGGCTGACAGATGCGATATCTACACCGATGTGGATGGCGTCTATACCACGGATCCACGCGTACTCTCCAAAGGCAAAGCGCGGCGTCTGGATAAAATTGCCTTTGAAGAGATGCTGGAAATGGCATCGCTTGGCGCCAAAGTGCTTCAGGTGCGCTCGGTGGAGCTGGCCATGGTGCACGGCATGAAAGTGTTTGTGCGCTCCTCTTTTGACGATCCAGACGCCCCTGAGCTTCAAACAGATAGCCCTGTTGGCACTCTAATTTGCGATGAGGAAGACATCATGGAACAGCAGGTTGTAACCGGCATCGCCTTCTCGCGCGATGAAGCGCAGATTTCATTGCGCGCTGTAAAAGATCGACCAGGCGTTGCGGCCAGCGTGTTTGGCCCCTTGGCTGATGCTGGCATCAATGTGGACATGATTGTGCAAATTATTTCCGCAGATGGCGCCACAACAGACATCACCTTCACACTGCCTGAGGGCGACTTCGATAAGGCTGTTGGCATTTTAGAGTCGCCCAATAGCGGCATTGAATTTGATGCGCTTAATGGCTCCAAAGATGTGGTGAAAGTGTCGGTTATCGGCATCGGTATGCGCAGCCACGCTGGTGTTGCGGCCGACGCGTTTAAGGCTCTGTCGGAAAAAAACATCAACATCCGCGCCATCACGACCTCGGAGATTAAAATCTCTGTGCTCATAGATGCAGCATACACTGAGCTTGCCGTGCGCACGCTGCATTCGCTATACGGGTTAGACGCGGCCTAGTGCCGATTTCGGGCTGGTCGGCAGCACCCGCTCCAGTCCAAGACTACCAAGGTTAAGAGGCCACAATGCCCCCACGCAGTGCGCTAGCGGGGCCGCGAGTCCTGTTGCGGCGTTTGCGCGAGGTTATGGCCGAACGCATCAGCGGGCAGGAGCGGCTGGATAAGATAACGGTGCTCATCGCGGCCAATATGGTGGCCGAGGTGTGTTCGGTTTATCTGCTGCGCGCTGATGGTGTGCTGGAGCTTTCCTCCACCGAGGGCCTGAACAAGGAAGCTGTGCACCAGGCCGGCCTGAAAGTGGGCGAGGGCCTTGTGGGTGTCATCGCCGCAAGTGCTGAACCGCTGAACTTGGCCGACGCTCAAAAGCACCCAAGCTTTGCCTACCTGCCTGAAACCGGCGAGGAAGTGTACCACTCGTTTTTGGGTGTGCCGGTGATGCGCGTTGGCCGTGTGTTGGGTGTTCTAACGGTGCAAAACCAAGCGCGGCGCAGCTACAGCGAAGAAGAGGTGGAAGCGCTCCAGACGGTCGCCATGGTGATCGCGGAGATGATCGCCGCCGGTGAGCTGCAGGGGCTTTCGCGCTCCGGCCTTGATCTGGAAACCCACCGTCAAGTGAGCCTGGAAGGCTCTGGCTTTGCCGATGGTGTGGGCTTGGGGTTGGTGGTGCTGCACGAGCCGCGCTTGGTCGTCACTGACATGATTGCCGAGAACATCGATCAAGAGATTGATCGGTTGGACCAAGCCATCGCGCGGCTGCGCCTTTCTATCGATAGCATTGTTGAGTCCGGTGATGTGGCGCACCATGGCGAGCACCGCGATATTTTGGAAGCCTATCGCATGTTTGCCTATGATCGCGGTTGGGCGCGACGCATGCGCGAGGCGATTGAATCTGGGCTTACCGCCGAGGCAGCGGTGGAGCGGGTACAATCAGATACGCGCGCCAAACTCATGCGCCAGAAAGACCCGCTGATCCGTGAGCGGTTGAACGATTTTGACGATCTGGCCTATCGCTTGTTTCGTGAGCTTTCTGGCGAAAATGGTCGCCACCAGGATACGATGCCCAATGATGCGGTGATTGTTGCGCGCATGATGGGCGCGGCTGAATTGCTGGATTATGAGCGCGGCAAAATTCGCGGCCTGGTGCTGGAAGAGGGCGGGCCGACGAGCCATGTGGCCGTGGTTGCCCGCGCCATGGGCGTGCCGGTGGTGGGCCGCGTGACCGGTGTTGTTGCACTGGTGGATGACGGCGACCCGATTATTCTCGATGGCGAAGAAGGTGCGGTGCATGTGCGCCCGCCGGTGGATGTTGAGCGGGCCTATGGCGAAAAAGTGCGGTTTCGGGCCCGTCGCCAGGCGCAATATCGGGCGCTGAAAGATCGCGCGTCTGTCACAGCTTGCGGCGTGCCCATTGCTTTGCAGCACAATGCTGGCCTGTTGATTGATTTGCCGAGCCTGGAAGAAACTGGCGCCGATGGCATTGGTCTGTTTCGCACCGAGCTTCAATTTATGGTGGCGCGTGCCTTGCCGCGCACCAAGGAGCAGGAGGCACTGTATGCGCGCGTGCTGGATGCAGCTGGCGAGCGCCCAGTGACGTTCCGCACGCTTGATATTGGCGGCGATAAAGTGCTGCCCTACATGCGCACATTTGCAGAAGAAAACCCGGCGCTGGGCTGGCGTGCGGTGCGCCTTGGGCTTGATCGACCTGGGCTCATGAGACTTCAGATCCGCGCGCTGCTTATGGCCTCCGCTGGGCGTCACTTGCGCCTTATGTTCCCCATGGTCACTGATGTGTCGGAACTGGATGCCGCCAAGGGTGTTGTGCGTCGTGAGTTGGCGCACCTTGCCAAGCATGGCTACCAAACGCCCACGGATTTAAAAATTGGCTCGATGATTGAGGTGCCAGCCTTGCTCTATCAGCTGGATGCGTTGATGAGCCGCTGCGATTTTGTGTCGGTCGGCTCCAATGATTTGTTTCAATTTATGACCGCAACCGACCGTGGCAATCCGCGCCTATCAGGGCGCTTTGATATTCTTTCGCCCAGCTTTTTGCGACCTCTGCAGGCAATCGCTCAAGCCGGTGAACGCAACGCGTGCCAGGTAACCGTGTGTGGTGAAATGGCGGGCCGCCCAGTGGAGGCGCTGGCGCTGCTTGGACTGGGCTTCCGGCGCCTATCCATGTCGCCTGCCGCCGTTGGCCCGGTGAAGGCGATGGTGCTGGATGTGCAAATGGAGCCACTGACAGACGCGGTGGATACGATGCTAGCTGATCCCCTATCAACGGTGTCTTTGCGCGAAGGGCTGGTTGCCTATGCCCATGAGCATGGAATAAGCCTCTAGATATGATTTCAAATCAGAAAATTGATGCGCTGATCGCGCGCTTTGAAGGCATCTCAGCGAAGATGTCATCAGGCGCTGCGTCCGATGAATTTGTCCAGCTTTCGCGTGATTATGCCGAGTTGGAACCGGTGGCCGAGCAGGCCAAGCTGCTACAAAAGACCCGCGATGAGCTGGAATCAGCGCGCGACATGCTGGACGATCCTGATCTTGATGAGGAGATGAAGGCCCTCACGCGCGAAGAGGTGGAAAGCCTAGAAAAGCAGTTCGACGATCTGCAATCTGATTTGCAGCTTGCGCTGTTGCCGAAAGATAAAGCTGATGCTGGCGGGGTCATTCTAGAAGTTCGCGCAGGCACGGGCGGGGATGAGGCGGCGCTTTTTGCAGGCTCGCTTTTTCGCATGTACCAGCGCTACGCGCAGACCAAGGGTTTTAAGGTTGAGGTACTGTCGCAGTCCGAGGGCGAGGTCGGTGGCTTTAAAGAGATCATTGCGGAGATACGCGGGCAGGGCGCTTACGGCTTGATGAAATTTGAGTCCGGTGTGCACCGCGTGCAGCGGGTGCCAGAAACTGAATCCGGCGGCCGCATCCACACCTCCGCTGCCACGGTTGCCGTGCTGCCTGAGGCCAAAGATATTGATATTGAGGTGCGCAATGAGGACATTCGCATCGATACTATGCGGGCCTCTGGCGCCG
>JBGCDM010000083.1:0-5342 GCA_045105395.1 Devosiaceae bacterium
GCCGCCAGCCCTGCCCCCATGCGCGATGCTTCAACAAGCGGCAAGTTTTGGAGCAATCCGTGCAATGTCCCAGCAATCAGCGCATCGCCTGCTCCGGTTACATCAAGGCATGTGCAGGGCACAGCAGGCACCTTAGTGACCCTGGTTCTATCGGCCACCACATGTCCCTCAGCGCCAAGGGTTAACACAACACTGGCCGCGCCCTTGTTCAGCAACGCACTTGCGATATCCTCTGGCGCCGCGTCACGTCCCACCAGCGCGCGGGCCTCATCAAGATTGGCAAACAGCAGATCGACAGCGCCAAGATCATCTGGCAGCCGCGCGGCTTTGGGCACGGACACACAGTCCACTGCCAGCTTGAAACCTTGCTTGCCCGCCATCAGCTCTGCCAGTGTTTCAGCCGGCGGGTTGGTGTCAGCAAACACCCATGTGGCGGTCTGCAACGCAGGCAATACCGCCAGCATCATCGCTGGTGATATGGTCTCAAAAGCATCCATAGCAGCCAGGCCCATCTGCAGGGTACCGCTCGGCTGCATCACCGCCACATATTCTGCCGTGGCCACATCAGCGTGCTGTGTGCAGCCGCTAACATCCACGCCAAGCCCAGCAAGCTGATCAAGGATCGCCTGGCCAGCTTCATCATTCCCCACCAGCGAAACAAGGCCTGCGCTGCGGCGCAAGCGAGCTAGGTTCTCCGTCACATTGCGTGCAACACCGCCAAAACTGCGCTGCGCAGAACTGGGGTTGGACGTCCCGTTGATCGCGGGCGCATGCAGGCGGTAGGTACGGTCCACCACGGCCCCACCCATGCACATCACATCTAGGTTTTCAGGTACGCCTTCCATGGTGCTCTTACAGCATGTTCAAGGTGATCGCCGCCAGCACCAAATAGCGCGAGACTTTGGAGATGGTGACAAGAATGAGGAAACTCCACAGCGGCTCACGCATCACACCGGCCACCACGGTTAGCGGATCACCGATGATTGGTGTCCAGGCCAGCAGCAGCGACCACCGCCCCCAGCGATGATAAAAGCCCCGCGCCCGCCCCAATTGATCCGGGCTGGCCGGAAACCAGCCACGATCCTGAAAGGTTTGCGCGTAAAAACCCAGGACATAGTTCACCACCGAACCCAGCACATTGCCGATGCTGGCCACCAAAAGCATCAGCACCACCGAATGCTCGCCAGCGGTGAGAAAGCCAATGAGCACCAGCTCAGATTGGGCAGGCAGAACGGTCGCCGCCAAAAAGGCCGACGCAAACATAAACCCATAGGCACCAAGCGCTAGCACCAGGTAAGCCGATCCTCAAACCAATGCGCCAAGCCCTCATCCACCAACTGCGCGCCTAGTGATCCATCCTCATTGCGCAGCTCCACCAGGCGGCGGCCAAACCTATCAGTGCCATCGTACAAAACCCGAAAAGCTTGGGCAGAAAGAAGCTCGGCCAACCGGTCGCGCGAGGCTAAACCCAATTGCCGCTCAGCATCGCATCCGGGTTCAAAAATTTCAGGAGCATCAATATTTTGCAGGCGCAATCTATCCTCGCCATAGCGCAGCGTATCCCCATCGATCACGCACAACACGGCCCCGCCTGCGCACACAGGTACCCTCTGCGCGTGCGAGAAATCATCTGGCCCCAAAGTGCGCGCGATAAAATCACCAATCTGGTCGCCTGCGCGCGTGCCAGGAAACGCCAGCGCAACTACAACAGCGCCCAGCGCCAGCACCACCAGGCCGCAAACAATATACACATCGGTTGAACGTCGATTCGCCATCACTACTGGTTAGCAAATCTTGTTCCTAGGTCCCAACGCGATTATTATTTACGCTTACGTTAGCGTAATATATCTGCGACCAAAAACCTTCCCCAGTTTCGACCTTGGTCGGCTCGACCAATACAAGCATCAGCGCTACAACCGGTTTTATTGGTGGACGTTTTGCGTCTGCCGGGCTGCGCGTTATGCCATCGGGGGCCAAAAACGCCAGCGCAACAACGGATGCAAAGTCTACGCGCCATGGCAAACACTGATACGCGGACCAATCGTCCGCTTTCACCGCACCTGCAGGTCTATCGCCCGCTGTTTACGATGATGATGTCGATCCTGCATCGCATCACCGGCACAGCGCTGTATTTGGGCACAATTTTGATGGTCTACTGGCTGCTTGCCGGTGCGTCAGGAGCGGACAGCTACAACACGGCGATGGATTTCTTTGGGTCATTCCTGGGTCGCCTCATCCTGTTCGGCTTCACCTGGGCCCTGCTGCACCACATGCTGGGCGGGCTTCGTCACTTCATTTGGGATACCGGCCGCGGGCTGGGTGAAAAGAGCCGTAACTGGCTTGCCCGCGCCACGCTTATTGGCTCCCTGTCCCTCACGCTGATCCTCTGGATCATTGGCTACGCGGTTTAGGAGGCCCAAAATGAGCAATATGCGCACCCCCCTCTCCCGCGTTCGCGGCCTTGGCTCGGCCAAGGAAGGCACAGATCATTTCTTCCGCCAACGCGTAACGGCGTTTGCCAATGTGCCGCTGCTCCTGTTTTTCGTGGTCATGGTCATTGGCCTGCAAGATGCATCCCACGCGCAATTTGTGGAGATCATGGGCTCGCCCCTGGTCGCAATCATTATGCTGCTGGTCATCATCTCCGGCGCGATCCACATGCGCTTAGGCATGCAGGTCATCATCGAAGATTATGTGCCGCACGAAGGCACGAAAATTCTGGCGCTTCTCGCCAACACGTTTTTCACGATTTTAATCGCGGCGGCATCCATCTTCGCGATCCTCAAAATGAGCTTCGGAGGCTAACTGAGCATGGCATCAGTTGATTCAGCACCTGGTACAAATGGCGCTGCCTATCCCATTACCGACCACACCTATGATGTGGTGGTGGTTGGCGCGGGCGGCGCGGGCCTTCGCGCCGTTGTGGGCGCAGCACAGGCCGGCCTGAAGGTCGCTTGCATTTCCAAGGTCTTCCCCACGCGCTCTCATACTGTTGCAGCGCAGGGCGGCATTTCAGCGTCGCTTGGCAATATGGGCCAGGATGACTGGCGCTGGCACATGTATGACACTGTGAAGGGGTCAGACTGGCTGGGCGATCAGGATGCCATTGAATATCTCTGCAAGAACGCGCCAGAAGCCGTGTACGAGCTGGAACATTGGGGCGTGCCGTTTTCGCGCACCGAAGAGGGCAAAATTTATCAGCGCCCATTCGGCGGTATGACCACACAATATGGCGAAGGCCCGGCAGCCCAGCGCACCTGCGCTGCGGCTGACCGTACAGGCCACGCCATTTTGCACACGCTTTATGGCCAGGCGCTGCGCAACTCCTCGGAGTTCTTCATCGAGTATTTCGCCATCGATCTGATCATGGATGAGGGCGCATGCCGCGGCGTGGTTGCCATGTGCATGGAAGATGGCTCAATCCACCGTTTCCGCGCGCACAAAACTGTGCTTGCTACTGGCGGCTACGGCCGCGCTTACTTCTCCGCCACCAGCGCCCACACCTGCACCGGTGATGGCAACGCAATGGTGCTGCGCGCTGGCCTGCCACTGCAGGACATGGAGTTTGTGCAGTTCCACCCCACCGGCATTTACGGCGCGGGCTGTCTGATCACCGAGGGTGCACGCGGCGAAGGCGGCTATCTGGTCAATTCCGAAGGCGAGCGCTTTATGGAGCGCTACGCACCCTCGGCCAAAGACCTTGCCTCACGCGATGTTGTCTCCCGCTCCATGACCATGGAGATCCGCGAAGGGCGCGGCGTTGGCAAAAACAACGACCATATTTTCCTGCATCTGGATCACCTCGATCCGGACATCCTCCACGAGCGCCTACCTGGCATTTCTGAATCTGCACGCATTTTTGCTGGCGTGGATGTCACCAAAGAACCGATCCCTGTGCTACCAACTGTGCACTACAATATGGGCGGCATTCCCACCAATTATCATGGCGAGGTGCTGACCAAAGTCGGCGGCGATGCCGACACGGTCGTGCCTGGCCTGATGGCGATTGGCGAGGCGGCATGCGTGTCCGTGCACGGCGCGAACCGTTTGGGTTCTAACTCATTGATCGATCTGGTGGTATTTGGACGCGCGGCTGGCGCGCGCTGCGCCGAGCAGCTTTCGGGCGGCGAAAAGCACCCTGAACTGCCAGCCGATTCAGCCGACATGTCGCTGTCGCGCCTCGATGCAGCTCGTTATGCAAACGGATCGCGCTCCACCGCTGACTTGCGGTTGGAAATGCAGCGCGTGATGCAGAACAATTGCGCGGTGTTCCGCACCGGCGAAGTGCTGGATGAAGGGGTAAAGCTGATCAACCAAACCTGGTCAGCCTCCGACGATATCAAAACCACCGACCGCTCGCTCATCTGGAACACAGACCTCATCGAGACGCTGGAATATGAGAACCTCATCTCCCAGGCCGTGGTGACCGTTGAGTCTGCCGCCAACCGCAAGGAAAGCCGTGGCGCGCACGCCCGCGAAGACTTTAGTGATCGCGATGACAAGGACTGGATGAAGCACACGCTGGCCTTCGTGGATGTGGACGAGAAAACGGTGAAGCTGGATGACCGTCCGGTGCACACCTACACCATGTCCAACGACATTGCGTACATCGAACCCAAAGCGAGAGTTTACTAGGAGCGGCGCGGTCGGGCCTGCGCGTAAACGCGGGACCGGAGCGAAGCGACTGAAAGAGAAGATGAGAACATGGTTCAACTGACGCTTCCCAAAAATTCGACCATGAGCGAGGGCAAAACCTGGCCCAAGCCAGAGGCCAGCAATGTGCGCGAGTTCCGCATCTATCGCTGGAGCCCCGATGATGATGAGAACCCCACGGTCGACACCTATTATGTCGATATGGATGATTGCGGACCGATGGTGCTGGATGCGCTCATCTGGATTAAAAACAACATCGATCCAACGCTGACCTTCCGCCGCTCCTGCCGCGAGGGCATTTGCGGTTCCTGCGCCATGAACATTGACGGCACCAACACGCTGGCCTGCACAAAAGGCATGGAAGAAGTGCGCGCGGGCGCGGTCAAAATCTACCCACTGCCGCACATGGAAGTGATCAAGGATCTGGTGCCTGATCTGTCGAATTTCTACGCACAGCATGCGAGCATTGAACCGTGGTTACAAACGGCCACGCCACAGCCCCAGGGCGAGTGGAAGCAAAGCCATGATGACCGCGCCAAGCTGGACGGGCTTTACGAGTGCATTCTCTGCGCCTGCTGCTCCACCTCCTGCCCCAGCTATTGGTGGAACGGTGATCGGTACCTTGGCCCAGCAGTGCTGCTGCAGGCCTATCGCTGGCTGATTGATAGCCGCGATGAGGAAACCGGCAA
>JBGCDM010000084.1:0-10950 GCA_045105395.1 Devosiaceae bacterium
CTAAGCCATATGCCGCTGATTATCGGAGCACAAGAATGGCAAGCGCTAGAAGCGGGCCTCATCCAGCGTGCGGACCTGCTGGAGAAAATTCTGGTCGATCTTTATGGGCCGCAGAAACTGGTGCGCGATGGGCATATCCCAGCCACTTTGATTGCCGGTGCGCCAGGCTTTTTGCGGCCTCTGGTGGGCGCAACCCCCAAGGGTGGCCATCATCTGCATTATATCGCCATTGAGCTTGCGCGCGGCCCCTACGGGCGCTGGTGGGTGCTGGGTGACCGCACACAGGCACCATCTGGCGGTGGTTACGCGCTGGAAAACCGCATCGCAACCAGCCGCGCTATGGGCGGCGATCTCAGTCAGTTGCATGTTCAGCGGTTAGCCGGCTTCTTTCAGGCTTTTCGCCAGTCGCTTGGCCAAATGCGCGATCAAGCCTCAGCTCGCGTTGGCATACTTACACCTGGCCCGTTCAACGAAACCTATTATGAGCAGGCGTTTCTGGCACGCTATTTGGGCTTTTTGCTGCTTGAAGGCGGTGATCTCATTATGCGCGATAATGCGCTGCATGTGCGCACTGTGCGCGGGTTGAAACCGCTAGATGTGCTGTGGCGACGAGTGGATGCAAACTTTTGCGACCCGCTTGAGCTGCGTGCAAATTCGCGACTGGGCGTGCCTGGCCTAGTCAAAGTCGCGCGCCAAGGTGGCCTAACATGCGTCAACGCGCTTGGCTCCGGGCTGCTGGAAAGCCGGGCTTTCATGGCGTTTATGCCCACTTTAGCCCGTGAACTTTTGGGCGAAGATCTAGCGCTGCCCAATATCGCCACCTGGTGGCGCGGGGATAAAACCATGGCAGCAGAAGCTGATGCGGCAACCGGTGACACCGTAACGCTGAGCGCTTTTGGTACCGGGCTACCTATGGATGATGATGGCCGCGTGCACGCCTCCACCACTGAGGCCCATGAGGCAGATTTGGTGACGCAAGAAAGCTTACAGCTTTCCACGCTGCCCACATTTTCCGATGATGAAGGCCATCAAGCTTTGGTTCCGCGCCCGTTTAGCATGCGGGTGTTTTTAGCACGCACAGCCCAAGGCTGGCAGGTGATGCCAGGCGGTTTTGCGCGCGTTTCTGATCGCACAGATACACGGGCGCTTTCCATGCAAGATGGCAGCCGATCCTGCGATGTTTGGGTGTGTGCTGACGCCCCTTCAAAACGCACCAGCCTATTGCCGCAAGCCAACAGCCAAGCCATTCGCCGAGTGCCAGGCACGCTACCTGCGCGCGCTGCCGACAATTTGTTTTGGCTTGGGCGTTACGCTGAGCGGGCACAACTTAGCTTGCGTCTCCTACGCGCTTTTCTCAGTCGCAGCGCTGATAGTGATGAAACACAAGATGCGTTGCTCACATCCATCAGCAAGCAACTGAGCCAGTGGAACATAGCAGAACCCACAGCACCAGATGTGTTTCAGACCCAGGTTTTGCCATGCCTGGAGAGCGCGCATACGGCGGCCTCTAGCATTCGTGATCGCTTCTCCCCGGATGCATGGCAAACGCTCAATCTGTTTGTTGCGCGGGCACGTGCTGGCGAGCTGGATGGGCACACAACAACGGAACAAATTGACGAAGCGCTGGGTATGCTTGCCGCCTTTGCTGGGCTGGTAGGGGACAATATGATCCGCCTTTCAGGTTGGCGCTTCTTGGAAATCGGCCGCCGCATGGAGCGCGCTCACGGCACCTGTCAGCTTGTCAAGCGTTTTGCCTATCCCTCGGGAAGCGCTGCTCCAGCCGGTGCCTATGATCTGCTGCTTGAGGTCGCCGATAGCGTGATGAGCTACCGGCAGCGCTACTCTGTCACCACCGACCGTGACACGGTGGTGGACCTTGTGGTGCTGGACCCGAACAACCCTCGATCAACAGTGTTTCAACTGGAAAAAATCAAGGCCCATATCGACGAGATCACCGACCAGAAATCTTTTGAACAACCAAGTGACTTGCAACGGTACACCCTGTCCATGTGGAGCAATGTACACACGATGCGCGTGGATCAGCTAGAAAGCACCTATCTGGAAACGCTCACGCGAAGCCTAGCCAACCTATCAGGCATGCTTAGCAGCACATTCATTACCCCCGGTGAAACCAGCAGCACCGTGCAAGTATGAAGCGCTACACCATCACATCGGTAAGCCATTACCGCTATTCACATCCAGCAACCCATGGATACCATATGGCACGGCTTGTGCCTTCGCGGCGCGCCGATCAACGCCTTGAAAGTGCCGATCTTAGCGTGGAACCACCAACAAGTCGGCACGGCGTTGAACGCGACTTTTTTAGCAATCCCGTTCACTGGTTCAGCGTTGATGGCCCGCACGAGGAACTGGTGCTGACGATGCGGGCGCAAGTGCAAGTCGCACGGCCACCCAGTCTGCTAGTGCCAAGCCTTGATTGGCAACATGTTGCAGGATCAGCGGGTGGCAGCACCTCGCTTGAACCTGCAAGCCCTGCCCATTTTTTGCGGCCAACCCTGCGCACGCAGGCCGATGCAGCTTTGCGCATCTTTGCAGCACGCCACTTCGGGCCAGGCACACCCGTTGGCCAGGCCGTAGACACCTTGAACCAAACCATAAAGGCTGAGCTGACCTATGATAGCGAGGCAACCGATGTGGATACAACAGCCATTGACGCCTTCGCCAAAAGGGCTGGGGTCTGCCAAGATTTTGCACACATCATGATCGCAGCGTGCCGGGCAATGGGTGTGCCCGCGCGCTATGTCAGCGGCTACATCCGCACTGCTCCCCCACCTGGTAGGCCACGCCTGGAAGGCGTCGATGCCATGCACGCCTGGGTATCAGTTTGGATGGGCCCAGATAGCGGCTGGCAGGACTATGACCCAACCAATGGCTGCGCGGTTGGCGAGGATCACATTACTGTGGCGCTGGGGCGCGACTATCAGGATACAGCGCCCGTGCGCGGTGAAGTGGTGGGCAGCGGCGAGCAAAGCCACACAGTGGCAGTTGATGTGCTGGAGCTTGCAAGCTAGCCGGCCTGGTGCATTGCGCATAGCTCTACACGCTGGGCACACCAGGCAGTTTGCAAAAGCAAAACTGGCTTGGCTTCATCGTCCAGACAAACAGCTTCGCAAACGATCAGTGTTTCGGGTGGGCGCAGCTTCAGAAGTTTGTACTCACGCTCTGTCGGTTCACGCACGCTAATGTTTGTTTGCTGGCGTTGCAGCTGAGCGACACCAAATCCACGCATCGCAACCTCCACCGATCCGGCAGAGCGCAGTGCATCGGGAAAACGAGAAAAACGTTCATGCGCAAGCCAGAGCGATTCCAGTGCAACGGCCTGTTCGTTAGCGCTAATCAGCAAGTCCATTGTTAAAACGGCACGCTGAGGATCTATGTCCAACACCTCACCTAGCTTTATGCCTGCCTCTATCGTGGACGCTTTTAGAATAAAAAGTGATGGCGACACGTCGGCACGCGCGATGGCTTCACTGGTTGAGCCATCCAGGCCAAGCGTGATTTTTGGCTGGCTAGCCACAGCAACAAAGGTCCCACGACCTTGCACACTTTTCAGATAACCATCGCGCACCAGCGCATTGAGTGAACGGCGTAGTGTGTGTCGGTTGACCTTAAAGTGGGCGGCCAACTCTGCCTCTATCGGCAAGCGAGCGCCTCTTTGCCAATCGCCTGACACAATCGGGGCACGCAAGGCAGCTTCAATACGACGCCAAACGGGGCCATGCCCATCATCATTCAGCATCGGCAGCGCCAAGGAGGTTATCAGCGCAGAACCGGTGCCTTTAGCGCCCTGGCTAGGCGTTGGATCAGACATGGAGTGGGCTTACATCTGCGAACATGAACCAATAGGCGCAGCTTCCACGAACAGACTCAATGCCTAAAGGTGCCGAAAAAGAAAAAGGCGGACTGCACAAGGTGCAATCCGCCCAATCGGAGCCTTATCGCAATTGCGAAATGGCTTAGTGCGCGCGACCGTCTGGGATCAGTACGGAATCGATAACGTGGATCACACCGTTGGATGCCTGAATGTCGGCGCTCACAACATTGGCACCATCTACGGTCACTGAACCGTGTGATTTGGTGACGCCAAGGTTGTCGCCGGTGTTGAGTGTACGCACGGAAATGGTGCGGCCTGGAAGATCTGTTGAGCGCAGCTCGCGTGGCAGCACGTGGTAGGTAAGGATCGCAACAAGCTGGTCACGGTTCTCTTCCAGCAGCAGCGATTCCACGGTGCCAGCAGGCAGGGCAGCAAACGCTTCGTCTGTTGGAGCAAACACGGTGATGTTCTGGGTCGTTGACAAAGCGCCAGCAAGGCCAGCTTCGGTTGCAGCGGCCAAGAGTGTGTTGAAGATGCCTGCTTCAGCGGCAGTTTCAACGACGTTGGCAGCCTGTGCGCCAGTTGTCATCATGGTGGCGCCAGCAAGGGCGAGGATCAGTTTACGCATGGATAGTCTCCCTGAGGAATATGTATCTGGTGAGCTCGGCACGACGTGCTGTGTGAGCGGGTCATGTCGTCAGCACCCCGAAGCCCCGCTGATCAAGCGCGACCCTTTGCTGTTGACGGAACTTGTTACGGCAGGTTGTCGCAATCGGTTTTATTGATCACGCGTCTGTGATCACGCGTGATCAGAGCCAGCAACGCACAACAAAAAAAGGGCGCTTATCGCGCCCTTTTTCTAATCCTGCTTTTAAAACCGCGATTAGCTTGCTTGCAGCACATCCACCGGTGGACGCTCGCGTCGCATGGCCAGCTTATTAAGCGCTGACACATAGGCCTTGGCCGACGCCACCAGAGTATCGGCATCGGCGGAACGACCCGTAACGATGCTTCCCCCCTCTTCCAGGCGTACAGACACTTCTGCCTGCGCATCAGTGCCCTCAGTCACCGCGTGCACCTGGTACAGCGATAAGCTCGCCTCGTGCGGCATAATCAGCTTGATGGCATTAAACACCGCATCCACAGGGCCAGTGCCGGTGGCTTCACGGGTTTCGTGCACGCCCTCATTGTCCATGGTCAGGATCGCTTTTTGCGGCCCACCGGTGCCTGCGATTACCGTCAGCGCCAGCACGTGGTTGCGCTCACGTCGCTCGGTGATTTCAGTTTCCACCAACGCTTCAATGTCTTCGTCATACACATGCTTCTTGCGGTCAGCCAAATCTTTGAAGCGGCTGAAAGCATCCTCAAAAGCATTGTCGCCCAGCTCAAAACCTAAGGTCACCAGCTTCTCCTTGAAGGCATGGCGGCCAGAATGCTTGCCCATAACCAGGCTCGTCTCACGCACACCCACATCTTCTGGGCGCATAATTTCGTACGTTTCAGCGTTCTTCAGCATACCATCCTGGTGAATGCCGGATTCGTGAGCAAAAGCGTTCTTGCCGACAATCGCCTTGTTGTACTGCACTGGAAAACCGGAGACAGCCGCCACCAGTTTTGAGGCGCGCGTGAGGAAACTCGGGTCAACGGCAGAGGCGTAGGGCAGCGCATCACCGCGGGTGCGGATTGCCATCACGATCTCTTCCAGCGCCGCATTGCCTGCCCGCTCGCCCAAGCCATTGATGGTGCATTCCACTTGGCGGGCACCGCCAGCCACACCGGCCAGCGAGTTGGCGACCGCCATACCCAGATCATCATGGCAATGGACCGAGAAGATCGCTTTGTCCGCATCTGGCACGCGGGCGCGGATGTCCTCGAACATCTTCTTGTATTCTTCAGGCGTCGCGTAACCCACAGTGTCGGGCAGGTTGATGGTGGTCGCACCGTTTTTGATGGCCTCGTCCACGCATTTGCACAAAAACTCAATAGGCGTGCGGGTGGCGTCCATGGCCGACCATTCCACATCGTCGATCAGGTTGCGGGCACGCGCAACGGTGGATTGCACGATCTCCAGCACCTGGTCTTCGTTCTTGCGCATCTGGTGCGCCAGATGAATGGGCGATGTGGAAACGAAGGTGTGGATGCGACCACGCTTTGCCAGCTTTACCGCCTCGCCTGCCCGGTCAATATCGGCATTAATCGCGCGCGCCAACCCAGCGATGATCGCGCCATCAGAGCGTTTGGCAATCTCACTAACGGCTTCAAAATCACCGTTGGAGGCAATGGGGAAGCCAGCCTCGATAATGTCGACGCCCATCTCTTCAAGCAGCTGCGCCACTTGCAGCTTTTCTTCCAGCGTCATGGATGCGCCGGGCGATTGCTCACCATCGCGCAAGGTGGTGTCGAAGATGCGAACATAGTCGCGGTGTGATGGGTCGACTGGGGATGTGTTGGTGTTGGCCGGTGCCATGGATTTTCTCCTTGTGCGCATGTCGTGCGCAATCTCAAAATGCGGGTTAGCAGTTTTTGAAATCCCCTAGAAGCCCGGCCCTTAGATGTAAGAGCCGACAGCGCCTAGGGGCAGATAAGGAGGAGGCTAGCCCCGCGAAGGCGAGCGCCAAGAAGCGCACTGGTGCCAGCACGTGCATTAAGAACTTCAAAAAGGGACGTGCGGTTCCGCATGCGTCAGATCGCCATTGCTTATTGCCTGCACACAAGGTGCGCTAAGATCGTTAGCCAGTCCTTAACGCACACGCAAGCGATGTTTGAAGGGTTGTGAACGCGCTAGAGGGTCAGTGTCCCTTCGGCAACACACACTGCATCACCGCCAAGGCGTGCCGTTTGTAAGGTCCCGGCCGCATCCACTTCCAGCTCAAGCTCAATAAGCGATGGCCTACCCATAGCAAAGCCTTGCTCAATGTGCAGCCGGTGGCGTCCTTCCATGAGCCCATCAAACTTCATAATAGCGCCAGCAAGGGACGCCACAGCAGAGCCAGTGGCCGGGTCTTCACGCACAGTGCCACCAACTGGCCACATCATACGCGCGGCGAAGTGGCTGTGTGATCCCACAGTTTCGCGGGTGTACATGTAGCAGCTATCATGCCCTTTTCCGCCTGCGAAAACCTTGGCAAACAGTGGCGCATTGGGCTTCACGCTTTGCAACGCGTTCAAATCATGCAGCGGCACACAAAAATAGGGCATGCCGCCATCAAAGCTGGATGGCACGTGGTTTTCAAAGCCAATTTGATCAGGCGTTAGACCAAGCGCCAGCGCAATGTCGGTTTTCTCTGGTGACCATGGGCTCTCCACCGGCAGGCTCACCAAATCGAACTCAGCAAACCCTCCAGTGCGTTCGCTTTGGGCGCCCGCCACGTTCACCGCCGTGCGAACAAGGCCAATCTGCTCTTCCATCAGCACCAGGCCAGTATCCAACCCATCGGCAATGCTATCACGGGCTAGCGCAACCGCTGCACCAACTGTGGGGTGACCAGCAAATGGTAGTTCGCGGTCGGGCGTAAAGATGCGAAGCTTGGCCGTGTGCACAGGGTTATCCGGCGAGTGCAGATACACTGTTTCAGACAGGTTGAATTCTTTGGCGAGCATCTGCATCGCCTCATCGTTCATTTGCCCTTCGCGCAGATCCACCACCGCGAGTGGATTACCCGCCAATGGTGTGTCGGTAAAAACATCATAAATGCGATAGGGGATCGACATAGGGCAGCACCTCTAAAGGAAGGAGGTCTCTGCCCTATGCCTGGATTATCGCGCTAGCAACCCATTACTGGATCCAAGGCGATCGGCAGTGATGGTGCCGCCCGGAATAGGCCAGAAACAGATTGGTATGGTGATTGTAGGAACGATAACGGTTGTAACAATAATGCACATGCTGCTGCCACATCTGACCATGGCCAAAGCGTACCCGCTGGCCGCGATAGGCATAATATTGCGGTTGATGGTATTGCCGCTGCACTTGGCTTGCCAAAATGCCTGCTGCTACGCCGCCAATGATTAAACCTGCGATCAGCGCACCGCGCTGGCCATTGCGGGCTTCTGCCGTGTTGATAGTCGCCGCCGTCATAGATCCAGCAAGCAGCACCATGGCTGCCGCCACAAATAAGCGTTTCATGTCAGCTCTCCTCAAAGCTTGATAAAATGCCCTCCAAGGAGACGTTAACACATCATCAACCATAAAAACGAGTGCGGATGTACACTACCCGCCCGCAAGCAAAGTCGATCCATTGCGGATGATCAGCGAGACACCAAGCACAGCGATGCCGACCAAAAACAGCTTAGCGAACATTGCTTCAGATAGGCGAGAGCGCAGTCGCTCACCAATGGCCAGGCCCGCAAATGCCGGCGGAATGCACATCAGTGAGAGCAGCAGCAATGTCGGAGTCATCAAAGCTTTGATGCCAAACACAATGCCGATCATGCCGGTGGAGAGCATGAAAAGAAGCCCAAGCGCCTGCACCAACTCATCGCGCTTAAGGCCCAACGACTGCAAATAAAGTCCGCCTGGAATGATGAAAATACCAGTGATACCGGTGATAAAACCGTTGAAGATACCAAGCACAAACCCAACCGGCTTTTCTTGATTGCTGGTAAGCGTCAGATGCACTTTGAAAAAGGTGAGCAGAGCATAGCTTACCGCTAGCACGCCAAGCGCAAAACCTGCATAGGCCTCATTGATGCGCAGCTGGATAGCGATACCAAACCAGATCAAGCCGATGGCAGGAATGAGAAACGGCCAGAGCCGCTTGATGAGCCCAATCAAATAAGGCCCGCGAAACGCCTGGCGCACATTGGTGGTAAGCGAAGGGCCAACATTGGCAGCGATGGCCGTGGTGAGCGGCATGACAAGTGCCAGCAACGAGATTGCAAACAGCGGCATACCAAAGCCAACCACGCCTTTGATGATGCCAGCGAGGAAAAAGATTGTTGCCGCCAGCGCAACGGTTCCCCAGTTAAGATCAGCAAAAGCAGTTAAAAGTGCATCCATCATGCGCCGAGCCATACGCCTGCAAATAAGACGCGGCTAGGTGCACCTTGACCAAACTTGGTAGCAAGCGCATCACTCGCGCGCCTTAAAGAAGCCCTGAAAATGGAGCGCCTTATGACCACGCACCTCTCGGTCAACGTCAACGCCATCGCCTATCTGCGCAACCGTCGCGACCTGCCTTGGCCCTCAGTTGCTGACCTTGCACGCATCTGCCTGGATGCTGGCGCGGCAGGCATAACGGTGCACCCTCGCCCCGATGAGCGGCACATTCGCACCACCGATGTATTTGAGCTGAAAGCGCTGTTGGATGAGCCTGCTTACAAGGGGCGTGAGTTTAATATGGAAGGCTATCCAGAGGAGCGCTTCTTGGCGCTGTGCGAGCAGATCAAGCCCGAGCAGGTGACCCTGGTGCCGGATGATCCGGTGCAAGCTACATCCGACCATGGTTGGGATGTGCTCGATAATTACGGCATGCTGGCCGAAACCTGCCGCCGCATTCATGAGTTTGGGGCGCGCGTATCCCTGTTTGTGGATGCGGACCCAGAGCAGGCTGATCCGGCAGAGCGGGTGGGCGCCGATCGCGTGGAGCTGTACACTGGCCCCTATGGCCACACGTTTGATGTGGCAAAAAAGGCTGATGAATTGGCCAAGCTAAAAGCAACCGCGCAAGCTGCCGAGGCTGCAGGCCTGGGCGTGAATGCCGGACACGATCTCACAATCGATAATCTGCCACCTCTGGTGAAAGCCGCGCCAAATATCGTGGAAGTTTCCATCGGTCACGCCCTAACCGCAGACGCCCTCACCCATGGCTACGCCCAGGCTGTGAAACTGTATCGGGCCGCTTGCGGGCAAAAGGTTTAGCTGCCGGTCAAGGCCGGAGCTTTCCTGCATTAGGTTACACCCACCCCTTGACGCCCAAGTAGTTTTCCTATTCAAGGCCGTACCGAACCGTACAGTACGGCACGTGAAGGCAAAACGACGTGGCATCAGCAGCAGCTCCTACCGCAGACAATGCAAATCAAGAAGACCGGCAAGGCGAAGAGGACAACGAGTTCTCTCCGCGCCAAAATGCTGTGCTGTCTGTTGCGCTGAACCTTCTGGTGGGCGGTGGCGAAAAAGCCCTCACCACAGCGGGCCTGGCGAAAGCTGCTGGATGCTCCAAGGAGAGCCTGTACAAGTGGTTTGGCGACCGCGATGGCATCCTGGCCGCCATCGTTGCCTACCAAGCCTCCAAAGTGCGCGGCGTGGACGAACGCGCGGCTCCAGCCACGCTTGAGGCCTTCCAGGCCGCCCTAACCGCCTTTGCCGAAGATCTTCTGGCCGTGCTGCTTTCCAATACGTCGCTGGCGCTTAACCGCCTTTCCATTGGCGCGGTGCGTGGCGACAGCGCAGGCCTTGGTGATGTGCTGGTGGAGCGTGGCAAACGCCGCATTGAGGCGCGCGCCATCCACCTGCTAACCCATGGCAAGCGCCAACGCTTTATCGCGTTTGATGACCCAGCCGCCGCCTATTCCACGCTTTATGGCCTCATCATTGGTGATGCGCACATTCGCGCGCTGCTTGGCGATGATCCCCTTATTGCACCCGACGAGCAAAAGGCCCGCGCGGCCCACGCTGTCGAGCAATTTCTCACACTTCATACAAACACGCTCATCTAACGGGAGACTTCCATGCGCGTTTATTACGACCGCGATGCGGATATTAATCTGATCAAAGACAAAGGTGTCCTGATCGTAGGCTACGGCTCACAGGGCCACGCTCACGCGCTGAACCTGCGTGACTCAGGCGTCAAAGACCTGCGCATTGCCCTGCGCGAAGGCTCTGCCACCGCCAAGAAAGCCGAAGAAGCAGGCTTTAAAGTTATGACGCCAGCTGAAGGCGCCAAATGGGCAGACGTGGTGATGATGCTGACGCCGGATGAGCTGCAGGGCGACATCTACGCCAACAGCCTTGCCGGCAACATGAAGCAAGGCGCATCGCTGGTGTTCGCCCACGGCCTCAACGTGCACTTCAACCTGATTGAGCCACGCGCTGACCTTGATGTGTTCATGGTCGCGCCAAAAGGCCCCGGCCACACCGTGCGCTCCGAATATCTGCGTGGTGGCGGCGTGCCGACGCT
>JBGCDM010000085.1:0-24278 GCA_045105395.1 Devosiaceae bacterium
AACCATAATAGAGCCGCCTGCTGGCATTTCTGTCTTCAGATCAAACCGAAATGGCACGCGAACACCTCTGGGTGCGCAAGGTTCAGTGTTGCCTCCTTATGGAGAACATCAGTTCCTGGCATTGCACCACCACCAGGCAAATGTATCTATTACCTTAGGCAGCTTAACGTGCCGTGAACTCTCCCAGTAGAGAGAGAACGATTACCATTACCGCTTAAGTTTTTGAGCCACCAATGGCCTGCGAGAGTTCAGCAGCAGCCTCGACAACCGCGTGACTGAGCATGTCAACTTGGTCATGGCCAACACGGCTGGTTGGGCCTGAAACAGATAGGCCCGCCACGGCCTCATGCGTCATATCGAAAACCGGGGCAGCAATGCAGCGCAGGCCAAGGTTCTTTTCTTCCCCATCAATCGCGTAGCCGCGCGCACGGGCCTTCGCCAAATCTTCACGCAAGGCCTCGCCGTTTGTAATTGTGAACTCGGTAAAGGTTTCAAGAGGTCGCGCGCCAAGGTTGCGCACCAGCCTGTCCTCATCCATCTGCGCCAACAGTGCCTTGCCAATGCCAGAGGCGTGCAAAGGAGATAGCGTACCAGGCGGAAAAAAGGCACGGATGCTGGCATGGGTTTCAACCTGACCCAAAAAAAGCACAAAGCCATTGCGCTCGGTACCAAGGTTGGCTGTTTCACCGGTGCGCTCCATGAGTTTGCGCATAATGGGCCGTGCTCGATCCACCAAGCTGCTACGCTGCAAAAACCGGGCGCCAATAACAAATGCACGCGCGCCCACGTGCCAATGCTGTTCGTGCGCATCGAACTCAACCAGTCCGCGCCCTTCCAGCGTTACCAAGATGCGGTAAACCGTTGCTGGCGACTGGCCCATCTCTGAAGCAATCGCAGAAAGTGTTTTGCCACGTGCTTCACTTAAATACTCAAAAACCTCCATCGCCCGATCCAGCGACTTGATCGTATTTTGTGCTGTTTTATCGTGCCAATCACGCGGGCGGCCGCGTGCTCTTTGGCGGCTCGTTTTGTCTGTTTCCTGAACGGTCACAACACTCTTTCTCAAAAATGAAAATTGTATTCATTATATGAAAAATATAACATATTGATCAAAAACGATTATTTCCAAATTGGCAATTCTGAAAAATAATTTCAAAAAAATTTCCTTTGCCCGTAACTCTGCGTATGTTCGGCGCAACACGAGGAGATCGCTATGAGCTTTCAGAACCCAGTTTTTATTCCTGGCCCCACCAACATTCCTGAAAATTTGCGCAAGGCCTGCGACATGCCAACGGTCGACCACAGGTCGCCTTTCTTTGGCAGCATTTTGCATCCGGCACGCGATGGTGTCCGCCAGATTTTGAAAAGCGAAAGTGCCGAAGTCTTTATCTTCCCTTCAACTGGAACAGGCGGTTGGGAAACAGCTCTCACCAACACGCTGAGCGCTGGCGACAAAATCCTAGCGGCCCGCAACGGCATGTTCTCGCACCGTTGGATTGATATGTGCCAGCGCCACGATCTGAATGTTCAGATCGTTGAAACCCCATGGGGCCATGGTCTACCGGCGGACCGTTACGCCGAGATTTTGAAAGCTGATACTGGCCATACAATCAAAGCAGTTCTGGCCACACACAATGAAACAGCGACCGGCGTGCGCTCTGACATTGCAGCGGTACGCAAGGCACTTGATGATGCAGGTCATCCAGCGCTGCTGTTTGTTGACGGCGTGTCATCAATCGCTTCAATGGATTTCCGCTTCGATGAGTGGGGCGTGGATGTTGCCGTGGCCGGTTCACAAAAAGGTTTCATGCTGACTGCTGGTCTTGCCATTGTTGGCTTCAGTGAAAAAGCGATGGAAGCGACCAAAACCGCCGGTCTTCACCGCACTTTCTTTGATGTGCACGACATGCTGAAGGGCTATGCCAACAGTGCCTATCCCTACACACCCACAATCGGCCTCATTAATGGCCTAAACACAGCCTGCCAGATGATCCTCACCGAAGGCTTGGACAATGTGTTCACCCGCCATCATCGCATCGCCGAAGGTGTGCGCCAGGCGGTGTCGGCATGGGGCCTAGAGCTGTGCGCAGCATCACCTGATGTTTACTCAGATACCGTCAGTGCTATCAAAACGCCCGAAGGCTTTGATGCAACCAGCATCGTAACCCATGCTGCGACAACCTACGGCGTTGCCTTTGGTGTCGGCCTTGGCGAAGTGGCTGGTAAAGTTTTCCGCATTGGACATTTGGGAAGCTTGACCGATGTTATGACACTGAGTGGCCTTGCGACGGCTGAAATGTGCATGGCCGATCTTGGCCTGGATATTAAACTGGGCTCCGGCGTTGCCGCAGCGCAGGAATATTATCGCACCAACAGTTCACTCGAACAGAAGCAAGCCGCCTGACAAATTACGCGCTGAATTGAAGGACGCACCTGATGTACATACCCACCTATGATGATGTTTTGGCAGCGCATAAGCGGATCGAACCCTATATCCACCGCACGCCCATTATGACGTCATCCTATTTCAATGAACTCACGGGCGCACAGCTATTCTTCAAATGCGAGAACTTCCAAAAAGCAGGCGCCTTTAAAGTGCGCGGCGCGTCCAATGCTGTGTTTGGCTTGTCCGATGACGCCGCCAAACAGGGTGTGGCCACACACTCTTCAGGCAACCATGCACTGTCGCTTAGCTATGCTGCTGGTCGCCGGGGCATCCCGTGCAATGTGGTGATGCCACGCACCGCGCCACAGGCCAAAAAGGACGCGGTAAAAGGCTATGGCGGCATCATCACCGAGTGTGAGCCATCAACCACAAGCCGCGAGGAAGTGTTTGCCCAGGTTCAGGCCAAAACGGGCGGCGATTTTGTTCACCCCTATAATGACCCACGCGTTATTGCTGGTCAGGCGACTTGCTCACGCGAGTTGATGGAACAAACCGATGGCGTCGACATGGTTGTTGCACCCATCGGCGGTGGCGGTATGATTTCGGGCACGTGCTTGACGCTTTCCAATATTGCGCCTGAAACACAAATTATTGCAGCCGAGCCAGAGCAGGCTGATGATGCCTATCGCAGCTTTAAAGCAGGTCACATTATTGCTGATGATGCGCCCAACACCATTGCAGATGGTTTGAAGGTGCCGTTGAAAGACCTTACCTGGCACTTTGTGTCCAACCACGTCACCGACATCATGACAGCATCGGAGGATGAAATCATCGATGCTATGAAACTGACCTGGAAACGCATGAAGCTGGTTATCGAGGCAAGTTGCTCGGTGCCACTGGCCATCATTTTGAAGAACAAAGAGCAGTTCGCTGGCAAACGCGTTGGCGTAATTATCACCGGTGGTAATGTCGATCTCGACACGCTGCCATGGATCAAATGATCCAGATTTAAGACAAGGGAGATCACTCGATGAATGCACCTGTAAACATTAGCGGCCTGGAAGTTGGCTACGATGTGCCAGCTGTTCCTGGTATGAATGAAGCCGACATTCAGACACCATGTCTGGTTCTTGATTTGGATGCGCTGGAGCGCAACGTCAAAAAAATGGGCGATTATGCAAAAGCGCAGGGCATGCGGCATCGCGTGCACGGCAAAATGCACAAATCTGTCGATGTTGCCAAAATGCAGATCGAAATGGGCGGCGCCTGTGGCGTCTGCTGCCAGAAGGTGAGTGAAGCTGAAGTTTTCGCCCGCGGCGGCATCAAAGATGTTCTGGTCTCAAACCAAGTGCGTGACCCTGCCAAAATCGACCGTTTGGCGCGCATTCCAAAGCTTGGCGCACGTGCCATCTGCTGTGTGGATGATGTAGCCAATGTGGCAGACCTGTCTGCTGCGGCAGTCAAGCACGGCACAGAAATTGAGTGTTTGGTAGAAATCGATTGTGGCGCTGGCCGCTGCGGCGTCACCACCACTGAAGCGGTGGTGGAAATCGCAAAAGCGCTGGAAGCTGCACCGGGTGTGAAATATTCCGGCATTCAAGCCTATCAGGGCGCCATGCAGCACATGGACAGCTACGAAGATCGTAAAGCCAAAATCGCTATTGCAGTGGCCATGGTGAAAGATGCTGTCGATACCCTGAAAGCTGATGGCATCGAAAGCGACATCGTCGGCGGCGGCGGCACCGGTTCTTACTATTTTGAGAGCACATCAGGCGTTTACAACGAGCTGCAGTGTGGCTCCTACGCCTTTATGGATGCTGACTATGGTCGCATCCTCGACAAAGACGGCAACCGCATCGACCAGGGTGAGTGGGAAAACGCGCTGTTCATTCTCACCAGCGTCATGAGCCACGCAAAAGCCGACAAAGCTATCGTGGATGCAGGCCTGAAAGCTCAGTCTGTTGACAGTGGCTTACCCTTCATTTTTGGCCGCGACGATGTGGAGTATGTCAAATGCTCCGATGAGCATGGCGTGGTTGCCGACCCCGATGGGGTGCTGAAAGTCAACGACAAGCTACGCTTGGTACCAGGTCATTGCGACCCAACCTGCAACGTGCACGACTGGTATGTCGGCGTGCGCGGCGGCAAAGTCGAAACGCTCTGGCCAGTATCAGCGCGCGGTAAAGCCTACTAAGCGCCCTGGCGGCTTTCGTTTTCAATTCTAACGCCCGCGCACACGACCCTCGCGCGGGCGTCCTCATTTCTAAAGGACACATGACATGCTGATCGTACCAGAACGCGAAATTGCCAACCTTATGACCCGCGAGGCAGCATTTGCTGCCGTGGAAAAGGTGTTTGCGGCCATGGCATCGCAAGATGCCTACAATTTCCCGGTTATTCGCGAAGCGATCGGCCATGTTGATGCGCTGTACGGCTTCAAGGGCGGCTTTGATCGTGCAGGCCTGACACTGGGTCTGAAAGCGGGCGGTTACTGGCCCAACAACCTGGCGACCCATGGCATTATCAATCACCAATCAACCGTGTTTCTGTTTGATCCAGACACTGGCAAAGTGAAGGCTATGGTCGGTGGCAATCTGCTGACCGCGTTGCGTACTGCGGCTGCTTCGTCGGTTTCAATCAAACATTTGGCGCGCAGCGATGCCGAAGTTATTGGCATGGTTGGCGCAGGGCACCAGGCAACATTCCAGCTGCGCGCAGCACTGGAACAACGGTCTTTTGAAAAAGTCATCGGTTGGAACTATCACCCTGAAATGCTGCCCAACATTGCAAAGGTGGCAGAAGAAGCTGGCCTACCGTTTGAGGCGGTGGAACTGGATGGCATGCGCGAGGCCGACACGATCATTTCCATCACATCCTCCACCGCTGCTAGCCTGATGGCTGATCATGTGAGCCCTGGCACCCATGTTGCCTGCATGGGCACAGACACCAAGGGCAAGCAGGAAGTGGAAGCAGCCTTGCTGGCCAAATCCACCGTGTTTACCGATGAAGTGGCGCAATCGATCAGCATTGGCGAAGCACAGCACGCAGTCGGCCAAGGCCTTATCCAAGAGAGCGACGTGAACCAGATCGGCGCTGTCATCAATGGCACCCATAGCGGGCGTACCAGCGCAGATGAAATCACGCTGTTTGATGGCACAGGTGTTGGCTTACAAGACCTTGCGGTTGCTGCCTCAGTGGTGGATTTGGCAGTCGAAAAAGGCATCGCTATTGAGGTTGATTTTTAGCGGTCACAACGCCCACCTTTTCAAAGGCTCCACCGTCAATGCAGGTTCTGATCAATGGGTTCGGCCGGATCGGACGAACCCTATTGCGCCAAATTCTGGCGAGCAATGCCACAAACACCAGAGCAGATAGCCAGATTAGCATCGTTGGTATCAACGATATCGCGCCTCTGGAAACCTGCTCGTACCTATTCCAGTACGATTCTGTCTTTGCCCCCTATCCTGGCAAGGTTGAGCATACCGCCAACGCGCTCATTGTTGACGGGCGCTCCATTCCCTTTACCGCCCAGCCAGACATCTCCAACATCGATCTTTCCACCGTTGATATCGTCCTTGAATGCACCGGCAAGGCATCAACCAGAGATGTCGCAGAGCGTGGCCTGAAAGCTGGGGCTCACCAGGTGCTTATCTCCGGGCCATCGGCAGCGGCCGACACCACCGTCGTTCTTGGAGCCAATGAGGCAAACCTGGGGGATGCTCGCATTGTCTCCAATGCTTCCTGCACCACCAATGCCATCGCGCCCTTGCTCAAAGCGCTTGATGCGCAAATGGGCATAGAACACGCGCACATCACCACCATCCATTGCTACACAGGCAGTCAGCCTACCGTAGATGCCCCGCGCGCTAGCCTGGAACGCAGCCGCGCAGCCGCCGTTTCCATGGTCCCAACCAGCACCAGCGCTGCATCACAAGTCACCCATGTACTGCCAAACATGGCGGACAAACTATCGGTGGCTGCGGTGCGCGTGCCCACCATCAGCGTGTCGGCTATTGATGCAACGCTGCAGCTGAAACAAACGCACACAGGACCGTTCAATGATCTTCTGCAGGAAATGTTCCACTCTTCTCGCCTGATAGGGCTTACGGAGGATCCTTGCGTTTCCAGTGACCTGCGCGCGCGACCGGAATCGTTAATTTTGTCTCTCCGCGAAACGATGAATATTGGCGCGCGTCAAGTTCGCTTGTTCGGCTGGTATGATAATGAATGGGGCTTCTCTGCGCGCATGCTAGAGATGGCACGCCTTATGGTCAGCCGGCAAAAAGCCAACAATCACAAAGACTAAGCCACCTCAAACAAAAGTTCTATGCGCTTAGTAGTGAAGTATTAATCTATAAAGAAAATCCGCTTAACCGGCTAATTTTCACACCTTCGTGCATTAACACTCCGTTTATCATACAATTTGAAGTAAATTGCTCCTGGCTCGTTAACGATGCACTTTAACCCTGTTCGTTACGGAGTTGGGTGCAATGGCCTCACTGTTTCGCGGGTCCATTATCGCTCTTTCGGCGCTTGGCCTGCTTATTATCCTTACATTCCCGGTTAGCTCGCAGGCACAGATGGTGCTGTCGGCGGGCGCAATCTTGGGCATGCTGATCGCCTGGCCGTTCCGCAGCCACCGCATGACGCGCTATGTATTCTTGGCGCTGGGCAGCGTTATTGTTATGCGCTACCTGTATTGGCGCTCCACCCACACATTGCCAGCCATCAGCGATACGGCTGATTTTTCTGCAGGCTTTGTGCTGTTGCTGGCAGAAATTTTTTGCATTGCGCTCTTCTTCATCAACCTCTTCATCGTGGTTGATCCGCTCAGGCGCCCAGATGCGCCGCTGCTGAGCGAAGACCAATTGCCCAGCGTTGATGTGTTCGTCCCATCCTACAATGAGGACAGTGTGCTGCTGGCCTCTACGCTGTCTGCAGCCAAAGCGCTGGACTACCCAGCCCAAAAGCTCAACGTGTTTTTGCTTGATGATGGTGGCACAGATGAAAAGTGCAGCCAGAGTGACGCGCAAAAGTCAGCCGAAGCGCGAAATCGCCGCCACGAACTTACCCAGCTCTGCGCCCAGTTAAATGTCCACTACGTTGCCCGTGAGCGCAATGTGCACGCCAAGGCAGGCAACCTTAACGCTGGCATGGCGGTTTCAACCGGCGATCTGGTGGTGGTGTTTGATGCCGACCACGCACCCGTGCGCGAATTCTTGCGCGAAACCGTTGGATATTTTGCCAAAGACCCGAAATTGTTTTTGGTGCAAACGCCACATGTGTTCCTCAACCCTGATCCGGTGGAAAAGAACCTTGGAACCTGGTCGCATATGCCATCTGAGAATGAGCAGTTCTATTCGGTCGTCCAATGCGGACTTGATCGCTGGAACGCGGCCTTCTTCTGCGGCTCTGCTGCCGTTTTGCGCCGTGAGGCGCTCGATGAGGTTGGCGGATTCTCTGGCATCACCATCACTGAGGATTGCGAGACAGCGCTAGAGCTGCATTCGCGTGGGTGGCATTCGCTCTACGTTGATAAGCCGCTCATCGGTGGTCTTCAGCCAGAAAGTTTCGGTGACTTTATCGGCCAGCGCTCGCGCTGGTGCCGTGGCATGATGCAGATTTTGCTGCTGAAAAACCCATTGCTGAAAAAGGGCCTGTCTCTGCCCCAGCGTATTGGCTACCTGTCGTCCTCGCTGTTTTGGGCGTTCCCATTTCCACGGCTCATTTTCACCATCGCCCCGCTGTTTTTCATTCTCTTTGAGATGCGGGTTTATGTGGCCACGACATTCGATTTCTTTGCCTACACGCTGAACTATCTTCTGGTTGCATTGATGCTGCAGAATTACCTGTTCAGTCGCGTGCGTTGGCCCTGGGTGTCGGAGCTTTATGAGTTCTTGCAATCACCTTTCTTGGCGCGAGCGATCGTCTCGGTTTTCCTCAACCCACGCAAACCAACCTTCAATGTAACCGCCAAAAGCACAACGATGACGGAGGATCATTTCTCCTCATTTGCCATGCCATTTGTGGTGATGTTCGGCGTGCTGCTCGCGGCCATGATCTTGGTAATTTTTCAAATTCTTGGTGATACCTCCAACAATGATCTGCTTTACGTTGTTGCCGGCTGGAACGCTTTTAATCTCAGCCTTGCCGGTGTTGCCCTTGGTGCGGTGACCGAGCGCAAAACCCTGCGGCGCACCCACCGCATTTCCAGCGAGCATAAGGCCATCCTATCGGTTGGTTCACGCCATGTGCCTGTACTGATTGATGATGTGTCGATCGGCGGACTGTCCATGCGCCCTATCGGCAAAGAACGGCTAGGCCTGCAGTCGAGCAATCAACTGGGCACCATTGCCTTTATGCGCAACCCGACCGCTGGCACCCAGCAAACCCTCGACAGCAAGCCGCCCGTCGAGCGGCTATCGGTTGTGCTGCGCCGGGTAGACAATGCTGAAGAAGGCGTTGAAATCGGCGCTGAGTTTGTGAACCTGGAAGCACCGCACTTCATTTCCGTGGCCTATCTTATGTACGGCAGCGCAGAGCCGCTCAAGGCGTTCTTGGATCAACGCCGCAATGGCAAGTCGATCTTTGGCGGAACATTTAACCTGTTTCGCTGGGCACTGCGCGAACCCATGCGCGCTGTTCAATTGTTTGTAACGCAACGCCTGGCAGCACGGGTAACGCGCGCCACAGCAACCGATGCATCAAAGCATGGGCAGATTGCAAAGACAGAAGAACCCAAGGCCGAAACGGGTTCGGGCATAGCCGCCTATGCGCCATCTCCCTTTGCTGATTTGTCCAAAAAGCTGGGGCTGCGCGAGGTTTCTAGCCAAGAAACGAGCGGCGCAAAGCCAGGTGAGGACCCTGTTCTAGCCTTGCTTAGCGATCCACCTGCCAAACCAACGCCAGCGTAACACACCTGTGTGCAATCCTTTTTCACCTGCTGCCGATAGGCTTTTCATGATCCCCCAATTGCCCAAACGTCTGGCATCTTTTGCAAGTCTCGCGGCCCTCACTCTCAGCCTAGGTGTAGGCTTTGCAACGCCCGCAATCAGCGCTGAACAAGTCGTATACCCGCTGCCGTTTGGGCAGCCGGTCGTGCGCTTTTCTGGCGAGATGGCGCAGGCGAGCTATCAGGTTTACCTCAGCCCCACGGCACTCAGCCAACCACTTAGTTTTCAACTTGCACCAACATCCGCCATCTCAGTGATGCCAGAAGCCTCATGGATGCACGTGTCCATCAATGGCAACCCAATTGGGCCGGTGCGCCTGGGCACAGATCGTGCAACCACGTTGCAGCAGCGCGCCATTAGCCCGCACATGCTACAAGCTGGCTGGAACACCGTTAGTCTATCGGTTGATCAGCGCCACCGTGTGGATTGCAGCTATCCTGCGACTTTTGAACTGTGGAGCGATCTGCAGGCAGCCTCCACCGGCTTTGTTGTTGAGACCGCACCTAGGGTAGCAAGCGCGCAAGCAGCCCTTTCAGAGCTTGCTGGCATGACGCTGAACAACGACGGTCGCCTGGCGCTCCACGCCGTACTGCCAGACAATGCAGACGAAGACACCGCCCAAACGCTGGCCGATGCGCTGGCATCACTGGCGTTGACTATGCAAGTGGAAGCTCCGCTGGTCTCAGTGAGCCATACATCCAAAGCAGATGCCATCAATGTTCAGCTTGATCCGGCCGGTAATGTAGCCGCTGGAACATTTGCCGTGGCGGCCCAGAACAGCGGTTTTGCCATCACTTTGGGCGGGGTGACGCACACCCATTGGCAAGCGGCAACCATGCAGCTAACCGACGCGATGGCCACCTATGCGCCAACGCAAAACCCTGCCGGGCGTCACGTGTTGGTTGGCAATGATCGGTTCACTTTGGCCGATCTCAATTTGCCGTCTCAAGAATTTTCAGGGCGCCATTTTGAACAACGGTTCACTTTGGAGCTGCCATCAGACTTCTTTGCATCTGACGTTGGCCGTGCAGAAATTCGTCTGGCTGGCGGTTACCGCGATGGTTTGGCCGAACAGGCTGAACTTTCAGTGCAAGTGAACGGCGCATTGGCCGCGTCCATTCCGCTGGATGCACGGCGCGGCGAGGTGTTTTCGGATCGCTCAGTTTACATCGATCTTGGCCATTTTCGCGCAGGCCAAAATGACATTGCGATCATGGCCGACGTGACCCACCAAAGCGATGCAGATTGCGATGTGGCAACGCTTACAAACGCCGAGCCACGCTTTTTACTGCTGGATGAAACCTCGTTCTCCTTCCCAAAGTTTGCCCGCCTGGGGCAACTGCCACGCCTTGCTCCAGGGCTTGGGCATGAGCTTATGGGCAGCAATGCGCAGACCCACATTCATATCCCCCATCCAGATATTCAAAGCATCAGCGCGGCCATCGCCCTGCGCGTACAACTGGCATTAGATTTACACAGCGCAGAGGGCGTTCTGTTGAGCTTTGAGGCACCAGATGCCCATCGCGGTGATGGTGGATCCAGCAATGATATTTTGATCGCTGCGCTGGGCGATCTTCCAAACCAAGTGGCCCAAGAGCTGAACCTGCCTATGCAGGAAATGACCCTTGCCTGGACATCGCCTGGTGAGTTTCTGGTTTTCCCAGATGCAACGGCAGCGGACCCGATTATGACCGCCAGCACAGCCACACGTACCGTGCTGCCGAGCAATCAACCTTTGCCGCCATCGGTGGCTGCGGCACCGGCTCAGCCGGCACCATGGTCCAACAACCCGGTTGAACAACGTTTAGCTGTGCTGCGCCAAGAACTGTCGCAGAGCGCCCAAAACGCGATCACTACAGCATCCATTGATAATGGCTATGTTGCCCCGAACACACCAACCTTGCCGCCAAGGCCACTGGGCCATGCAACGGATGAAAGCCAACTTCGCGAGCGCTGGGAGCGGGATGTTAGCGGCTCATCACACATGCTGCGTTCGGCAGAGGAATTGGGTGAACGACTGCAAACCTATGTGATCGATTTGCTAGGTGAGCGTGTTCACACGCCGGACATTTCAGCTGATGCAGACCTGGTGATTGAGCAGATGGCGCAATCGCCGTGGTCGGACGGTCCACTCACGCTGATCACAGCATCAGAGCCTGCCCGCCTGGAAGCGGCCATGCAGGCCATATCGCAGCCGCGCTTTTGGCAAAAATTGAATGGGTCGCGGGCCGTCTTTAATCATGCACAGGAACAGATCGATGTTTCCAGTGGCATTGCCGAGACAGAGTTTGTGGTCACCCAGCCAACGTCAATCAGCAATTGGCGGTTGGTGCTGGCAGGTTACTATTCCAACAATCCGCTGCTTTACACGCTGGCTGTTCTACTCATTGCACCGGGTCTTGGCATTGTGTGCGGGCAAGCCATTCGCCGCTCGGGCCAGGGCCAATCAGACCGCATGAACACCACCAGTGAAGGGGCTGCCAATGCATAGGCACCTTACACTTTTTAGCGCGCTTGTAGCGCTGGCTCTATATGCGCTGCCAGCATTTGTAGTCCCTGCATCTGCCCTCCCAGTGCCTGTCTTTACTGCTGATGCAGCCTTGGCGCAGCTGGAACGCGCTTGGCCAGATTTTAAAAGCCGTTTCATTGAAGAGGATGGCCGGGTTGTTGACACAGCCAATGGTGCCATCAGCCATTCTGAAGGCCAAGGCTATGCGATGCTGCTGGCCGTAGCAGCCGATGACCACGAAACCTTTTCGCGCGTATGGAGCTGGACACGGCAGACACTGGGCGTTCGCTCAGACGATTTGTTTGCTTGGGTCTACGATCCACAAACACAGTCCATTCGTGATGCCAACAATGCCACAGACGGCGATCTGCTGATTGCATGGGCGTTGCACCGCGCCTACCAACGCTGGGCAATGCCAGCCCATCTGCATGCAGCTCGCACGTTGAGCGATGCTGTCCTGGCGCACGGAACCGGTGAGAATGCATCCTATGGTCGGCTGATCCTGCCAGGGGTTGAAGGTTTTTCTGACAGTGAGCGCAGCAACGGCGCGGTGTTCAATCTATCATACTGGGTGTTCCCAGCACTGCGCAATCTTGCACCGCTCATTGGGCCAGCCACCGTTGAAACGCTGGAAAATTCAGGCCTAGCACTGCTGCATGATGCCCGCTTTGGTGAAGATAATTTGCCGCCCGATTGGCTCGCGCTACAGGCCGGGCAAGCAAACCTAGCTGATGGCTTTGACCCTGTATTTGGCTACAACGCGATCCGCATTCCACTTTACCTGGTTTGGGCCGGTGCGGGATCGCGCGGGCATTTGGCGCCATTTATGGCCCATTGGCCGAACGACCACACATCCAACACCGTGGCGCAAGTGCACCTGGTATCTGGTGAGGCTGAACCCTTGGTTGGTGCTGGCTATCACGCGGTTGCCCAGCTCACTGCCTGCGCAATGGATGGAACAACCAACATGGCGGCCTTCAATGCGCCATTAGATCAGCACTACTACCCTGCAACTCTGCATCTGCTTTCGCTGCTGGCCTTTCATGAGCGGGGGCTATCATGCTGACACAACATTCAAAACGACTGGCCAGCGCTAGCATGGCGATTGCACTTGCAGCGTTCCTGCCGATGCAAGCCCGCGCGCAGGATCAGGTGCAAACGGCCCTGCGCCTGATGCTACCATCACAGCCAATCAGCCAAACAGCTGTCCAACAAACGGCAGGCCCATCAGACACGCAGACACGACGAGTGGATGAAAGCGCGCTGTATTACTACGCACAAAACAACCAGCATAATCGTGTGGAAGCGGAGGTACGCCGCCTGCGCACGTTGCACCCGCAATGGACCCCGCCAACCGATCTTTATCATGGCGGATCCTACAACCAGGATCAGGCGCTATGGGACATGTTTGCCGCGCAAGAAATAGCGGCCATACATGACGAAATTGCCGCCCGCAGCGCGCAAGAGCCCGGCTGGCAACCACCACTTGAACTGATGCAAGCGCTTGAGCGGGTTGAAACGCGCCGCGGCCTGCTTGCCGACTATGAAGCCGGCCATACGCACACCATTGTTGCCAAACTAGAAGATGAGGCCACCCTGCTTGATGAGGGTGATTTGGAAGTGCTTTGGGTCGCAGGTTTAGCCTACGCCAAAGAGCAGCAACGCGATGTGGCGGTTCAGATTTTTGATATCGCTATGCGTGCCGTCAACACGGCCGATGAATTGCGCGGAACACTGTACAATGCGCGTGACGCATTGCCCGTTGGTGATGTGGCAGGGCTGCTCTCCACTGGCCGGGCGCTGCACAGTAACCAAACCGGATATGACGGTGTGTACGGTCAGTTTGCGCTAGACCTGCATCGCGATCGCTTGGGTGCAGAGCTGGAGCTGTGGCGGGTGAACACAGATCGCACCCATGCGCTTAGCCAAGACTCCATTGCCGCTATTGAGGCCAATTGGCGTGGCAATGCAGACGCCTATACCACGCAAGCTGATTTGGCTGGTGATTATGAGTTGGTCGGCTGGGCCTACTATGCGCAAGATAACCCCACGCGCGCACTCACGCTTTTCCAGCGGGCTTTGGGGTCTGCGCACCTGCTGCGCGCAGGCACAGCAGCACGCTATGGCGCTGCCCTATCCATGCGCGATCATGGCAACCCTGAAGGAGCGCTGGAGCTGCTGGCACAGGGTTTGCCAGACCCATCGGTTCAATCGGGCCATACGCTTGCCAGCTTTCATCCAACCCCTGCAACCAACCATGAGGGCGATGATCGCCCAATGGCGCTCTATATCGAGCTATTGAGCAATGCCCTCTATGGGTTGGAGGATACAATTGCGCTCAACCCTCCGCGCGTTGCACGCCACTCGCACTATGTTGGCCTGCTTGAAAGTGCGCCGGGCGCCGAAGCGCTGGGATGGTATGCCTATCGCAGCGAGCAACTGACACCAGCAGCAGCTTGGTTTTCCAAATCACTGGAATGGCGACCAAGCCCCTCAGCGGTAGAGGGTTTGGCGCGCAGCACATGGCGCATGGGCGAGCGCGAGGATGCGCAAGCGCATATTGCGCGCTACAGCACCCGCTTTGCCCAACTGGCAAGTTTGAACACCGAGCTAGAAGCCACACAGGCAGCGGCCAGCACCACAGCACGTACGGCTTCAGCATCTACGCCTACGCGCACAACCAATGTGGAAGCCGCATCACAGGCGCAGCGCGCTGGAAACCCACGTCGCTGTTTGAGCTTGCTACAGTCCGCACCATCAACGCACCAAGTAAACCTCATTCGCGGGTGGTGCTTGCTTGATCTTGGTCGCAGCCATGAGGCAGCCATTGCCTTTGAAGGCGTTGCCATCAGCGCATCAGCTACCACGCGGCGCGATGCTGGCTATGGCCAGGCTTTGGCCATGCTGCGTCAAGGGCGCACCTTTGATGCCCTGGCCATCGCCCGCGACACAGATCTTAGCGAAGATCAACGCGCCATTGTTGCACGCAGCGCCTTGGCCGATCAGGCCAACCAAGCCTTCAATGCTGGCCACTATGGCGATGCACTTACAGCCCTTGATCGCCGCCAACGCTTTGCCCCCGAACCACGTGATCTGACGCTGCTGCGTGCCTGGTCTTTGCTACGCCTCAACGCTCTTAACGAGGCACGCACACTTTTCGTTGCGCTCGATCAGCAGCTTTCCACGCGCGATACGCAGCGCGGGCTGGCAGCCTTACCGCAGTCACTTGGCGCGCCACTTTTTGGCAATCGCTAGGGATAGGACAACCGCTATGCCAAACGTCAAACGGTCTATTTCCACGCACTTGCGCACAATCGCCTTGGCAGGGACAGTTGCCTTGTCAGGCTGTGCGCAAGGGCTCGATGGCCTTATCGCTTCGCAAGAAAGCGATAGTTTTCTGCTGACCGGTTCGGTCAACCAAACCACACCAGCCACAGCGCTTGCGTCCTTGCCACGCGAGGCGGGCCGTGTGCTAAGCGTGCGCGAACAGCGCCAGCAAAACGGGCTACAACAGCATATCGTTTTATCTGGCGATGCACTGGCAAGCGGTGAAAACTGGATCAAAGTTGATATCGGTGCAAACCGTGTGCAGCAGGCGCCAAGTCATCACCAATTGCACAGCGAGATGGTGGCCTCATTCGGTGGACAGGCCCTGCCGCTTTACAACTACATTATCACCAACGAACATGGCCCAGTGGGTCTTGCCTTTGGTCCTGTGTCCAGTCATGGCAAATGCGCTTATATCTGGCAGGAAGTGGCCCATAATGATGTGCAAGCAACTGAACAGCTGCCCTTTGCGCGTACCTCAGGTGTCTGGTCTGTGCGCTCACGGCTTTGCCGCGAACGTCTGACGCTAGATCACGCTGTTGCTTTTGCGCAGGGGCTATCGCTTGGCGCGTTTAGCGATCCACTTTACGCACCCATGGCTGCCGCTGCGCCAGTGGACCCTGCCACATTGGCCTCATTGGATGAACCAGCCCCAACCGTGCGTACGGCGCAGGCACCACGCTCACGCGTGCGTGCAGAACCACCAACACCGGTGGCACGCGCGACATCCTCAGCAAGCGATGCAGTACCTATCGCATTGCCTGGCGCACCTACACCGACTGCAACACCTGCCCCATCCGCGCCAATTTTTGCTGCGAGGCCCGCCATTACAGAGCAGGCCTCTGCAGTGGCTATACCTCTACCGCAATAGATTGCCCGTTTACCGGTAGGGCGATCCGTCTTTGTGGGTGAATGTCCAACGGCCATCAACCAAGACAGCCTTGAGATCATCCTCAGGGTAACGGCCCTCGTCACCCGGCGTGCGATCACCAATTTCCAGATAAAGCACGGGTTCATCAGTGCGATTGATCAATTGATGGGCGGCACCGCCAGCTGGAAATCCTGCGCACATGCCGGGCGATAGGGCCTCCTCCCCAATGTCTGTGCGCAATGTCGGATGACCTTCAAGGACATAGACCATCTCATCCTGCTTGGAATGGCTGTGCAACAAGGCCGATTCGGCACCTGGGGCAAGCTCGGTCAGGTTCACACCAAAGTTGGAAAGGCCAAACACATCGCCAAGCTGGCGCTTTGTGCGACCAACCACGCGCGAGAAAAACGGTTCTGGGTAGTTTGAAGGCTTGGTGCGCGGCGCAACTTCACCTGCCCTTACGGCGATATACTTTTCCATCATCAAGACTCCAAATTAGGTCAGTATAACTGACATAATAACAGGTCCAATATCAGCAAAACATGATGGAAACCCCCTACGCATTCTACATAAGGCGAAGCTAATTGAGATTTGTGAAATACTGAAACCAATAGACGATGATTAGAGGCATAAACCGACAGAAAGCAGGTGAAACATCACCTCGAAAAGCACATTGCGACCCTTAAGCCCCAACATGGCTCGCGGCATCCTGGAAAGGTTGATCGCTAGGCAGGTTCTGCCAGAGGTTTGTGCAAGGCTAGACTCAGATGAGGCGGTAGATAGAACCCCTGATCTGGCTGATCCGGACAATGCAATCAGCACGCCAACGCAAGGCACATCGGTTTTCTACGAAATCCTAAAAAACTGCGAATCTTTTGCTCGCGCAATGGAACCTTCAAAGCGGGTGCAGCGGCCAGCCTTTTGGCAAACTGATCGCGATCCAAGCACCGCTGATCGGAACATGGACCCACCGGCCTACTAAGCGCTATAGTGCTGACCATGGTCACTGATTCACAACCCACTTCACGGCCAAAACCTTCGCCACGCAGACGTGCGGCTCTTCCCATCGCAGATTGCCCTATGGCCGCTGCCGTTGCGATAATTGGTGACCGCTGGTCACTGCTCATTTTGCGTGAGGCGTTTTATGGCGTGGTGCGTCATGCCGATATCCGTGATGATTTGGGCATTCCACGTTCGGTGCTTTCTGATCGGCTCAGCAAACTTGTTGAACAAGGCTTGCTGACCAAATCTGAGTACCGCGAAGAGGGGGCGCGGCCGCGCCAAGCCTATAAGCTTGCTCCTAAGGGACGCGGCATGGTGCTAACCTTCATTGCGCTGACCCAGTGGGGCAGCGAGCATTGCCTAGATGGCGACTCTCCAGTCGAGGTCATCGATAAAGAGACCGGCGGCCAGCTGCGGCTTTCGCTTATTAATGAAAATGATGCGCCAGTGGCGGCAAGCCGTGCTGCACTGCAAGTGCACGACCCAGGCGATTAATCCACCAACAGTTCACGCACCAGTGGATTGGGAAATGTGCGCTCCATCGTGACCGCATAAAACGTCTCCGCCAGATCGGGCAGTGGCGCGGCCTCCACCAGGAGGCCAGAGGCCAGTTCGTCTTGCACAACAATTGGTGGCAGCACCGCCAAACCAACCCCTTCACGCGCCAGCAAACGCATCATGGCCATATCATCCACTTCAGCAGCAATTTGCGGACGCAAACCCAGCCTCTCCATCCAGGCATCAAAACCCGTTCGTACGCTGCTTTCGGTCGATGGCAACACCATTGGTTCGCGTGCAAGGAGCGCTATGATATCGCCACCACTTGCCCGTTCAGATGTGCCGATAAGGCTCACCCGCTCTTCAACAAGACGGTGCGAAACAAATGTAGATAAGGAATCGCGTGGCGGCGGCTGATTAAGCAGCACCACATCTAAGTTGAGCGTCTCCAGGCCGCGCAGTAGATCAACCGCGCCACCAGAGCGCAGCACAAGATCCACATTAGAGCGCCCCAAAAGGGGCTGCAAAAACTGCATTTGAAAATTGCGCGAAAGCGTCGCCAGCGCACCAATGCGAACGGCACGCCGCGTCTTACCGTCTTGGCCATTCTGGCGTAGTGTGGAAAGCAGCTCATCACCTGTGGCGAAGATAGCGTCGGCATGATCGAGAACGATGCGCCCGGCCTCGGTTAGGTGCAACGCACGGGCACGCCGCTCAAACAGCTGATGCCCCAAACGCTCTTCCAACCTTTTGATCTGCACCGACAGGGCAGACTGCGACACGTTGAGCTGCTCGGCGGTTCGCGTGAGGTTACCAGTATGCGCGACAGCACGAAAATAGCGCAGGTGTTTGTAGTTGAGATCACTCATACGTTCGTTTTAAGTGAATGATAATGACTAAACAATGTATTTTTATTAGGCTTGCTGACGCGTTATTCCGCTCCAGCTTTTGAACATCATACCGGCTGGAGTTACCCCTTGTACGCTTTGCTCGCCTTTCTCGCCCCGCTTGTTCTTGTTGTTGCTTCGGTTGTCGCCTTTCGCGGCCCATCGTTTCGCCCCGTGCAAACAGTGAAGCTTGCCGAATATGCAGCCCTTGCTGCCTTTGCGGTAACTGCGCTCGTTACCATTTTGCTGATGGTCAATGGCGCAGCAACATCGCCAACACTTGGCATCTCCAGCTTCGGCCTTGGCGTGCGGGTGGATGCGCTAAGCATCATCATGATGCTCCTGGTGTCTTTTGTCGGCTGGGTGGTGTTGCGATTTTCGGCCACGTATCTTGATGGCGAAGAGCGGCAAGGCCCATTTACCGGCTGGATGCTGCTAACGCTGGCATCGGTGCTTTTGCTGGTTCAGTCAGGAACTTTGGTTCAGCTCATTTTAGCGTGGATCGGAACAAGCCTCTTCCTGCATAAGCTGCTCCTGTTTTACCCAGAACGGGTGGAAGCACAGCGCGCCGCCAAAAAGAAATGGATTGTCTCACGCGCCGGTGATGTTGCGCTGCTCATTGCAGCCCTGGTTTTGATCCTGTCCTTTGGCACGGCCGACATTGCAGCCATATTGGACGCGGCCAAAACGGCTGACAGTTCAGCTGCCATGATTTTGGTGGCAAGCCTTCTAGCACTGGCCGCGCTTCTCAAGTCTGCACAATTCCCCACCCATGGCTGGCTAACCGAAGTAATGGAAACGCCAACCCCAGTGTCTGCCCTTTTGCATGCAGGCGTTATCAATGCCGGCGGCTTCCTGCTTATCCGTTTTGCCGATGTGATGCTGCTTGCCCCTGGCGTGTTGGCAGCTTTGGTCATGATTGGCGGCTTTACCGCGCTGTTTGGTGGGTTGGTTATGCTCACCCAGTCCGCTGTGAAAACATCCCTTGCTTGGTCTACCGTTGCCCAAATGGGCTTCATGATGCTGCAATGTGGCTTGGCGCTTTTCCCCTTAGCGTTGCTGCACATCGTGGCGCACTCGCTTTATAAAGCGCATGCTTTTTTGGCTTCCGGCGGCACAGTTGATCTGGTGGCTTCGATCCGGCGGCCTGGCCCTGTGGCCGTGCCAAGCCCAGCTGCAGTTGCCAAGGCCTTTGTTATCGCCCTGGTCATTTACACCGTAACAGCCATCTTCTTTGCCTTTGGCGTGGGGATTGCCGACAAGTCTCCCCAATCCTTGGCACTTGGCGCGATCCTTATTTTCGGTGTCGCCTACTTACTCGCCCAAGGTTTAGCGGATCAAGCACCACGCGTTCTAACCGTGCGCACCGCGCAATATGCGCTGGCCACCGCCTTTGCTTACTTTGCTCTGCAGTCAGGTGCGGACTGGCTGATGGCGGGCACACTGCCAACAACACCTGCACCTGGGCCCTTGGAATGGGCACTTATTGTGCTTTCCATCTTCAGCTTTGGCGTGGTGGCGATCGCCCAGGCGCTATTCCCCCTTTGGGCCTATCACCCAGCATCAGCTGGCCTACGCGTGCACCTAGCCAACGGGCTATATGCCAACGCCGTATTTGATCGGCTCATCGGCGGCCACAACCTTAAAACACCCTCTTAAATTCGGGAGCTTACAACCATGACTGTTCTCCATCTCCAAGCTGCCGACCATGCTATCCGCGCCATTCCACCTGTTTGGCCGCTCGCATCCTCAGTCGCTGTGAACCCTTACCTTGGCCAAGCGGATAAAACCCTTGCTGAAACAGGTGCCTTACTGGCGCGCGTCTCAGGCCTGCCCATGACAATGCCGCGCGACTGGTATGCAGCCAAAATTGCAGATGGCACGATCAACGATGCCGACATCGCCGATGCCTTGGCCAGTGCACCAGAAAACTTGCGGCTTGCTGATGCCGCGGCCGTACGAACGGCGGTCGTGCGCCCCGTTGTAGCTATTGAAGCGCTGCCAACAGTTGCAGCACTGGCGGCTAATGTCACCGGCGTGGATTGGCCAAGCATCATCTCTTACCGCTTTGGTGTTTGGGCAGCGGGCTATTTTGATGAGGGCCAAGCCCTTTGGGCAGCGCCCAAGGGCCGCAATGCCTATGCTGCGTGGCGCGAGGTGGCGATCCACGACCTAACGCCGGAAATCGCAGGGCTGAAGGGCTTTGCCCAGCATGTTGTCGATGCGCCAGACAATGCACCCGACGCCATCAAGCGGGCCGTGACGACGCTTGGCTTGCCCGAAGCAGCATGGCCAACATTCTTCCATGCTCAGCTCGCATCACTAGGCGGGTGGAGCCAGGTTGCCCGTTACAAGCTGTGGCAAGCAGAGCTTGCTGAAACCACCGACACCACGGCGCTTGAATTTCTTGCCATCCGGTTGGTGTGGGCAGAAGCACTGTACCTGCACGCTAAGGACTCCATCGAAGCAAGTTGGCGCGAGGCGGCAGCACACTACGCAGAGCCAGTGGAGCCGACAGCGGACTTGGTGCTTGATCAGGTACTGCAGGAAGCGGCCGAACGCGCCACGCAACGCGGCCTGGCCAATATGTTTGCCAGCCCAACCCCCCAAGCAACACAGGGGCGCAAAACCTTGCAAGCGGCCTTCTGCATTGATGTGCGCTCAGAGATTTTCCGGCGCGCACTTGAAGCGGTCAATCCTGCGATCGAAACCATTGGCTTTGCCGGCTTCTTTGGCATCACCGCCTCGCATAAGGGCTTTGCCTCTGATGTACAGGAGCATAGGTTGCCAGTGCTGCTTAATGCTGGATTGCACTCTGTATCGGGCAGCGATGGCGATGCGGAAAAAGACCAGGCAACCCGCTTTTCCAAACGGGCAAGCCGTGCCTGGGGCAGGTTTAAGCTGGCGGCCGTTTCCTCTTTTGCATTTGTGGAAGCTATGGGCCCTGTTTATGTGGGCAAACTGGTGCGTGATGCGCTGGGTTTGGTCAAAAAAGACGCGCCCAATGAGCCTGCTCCACGGCTTGATCCATCTTTGTCGGTTGATGACATGGTTGGTGCGGCGGGCACCGTGCTGCGCGCCATGTCGTTGACCGATGGCTTTGCAAAAATTGTTGTACTGGCCGGTCATGGCGCCAGTGTAACCAACAATCCACATGCTAGCGGCCTGCATTGCGGTGCTTGTGGCGGATATTCCGGCGAGGTGAACGCCCGGCTACTGGCAGCCGTGCTCAATCATGCAGATGTGCGCAAAGGATTGGTCGAAAAAGGGATCACCATCCCTGAAGACACATTGTTCCTGGCGGCGCTGCACGACACCACTACCGATGCAATGACGCTGTATGAGGCAGACCAATCGGTATCACGGCACACCAAAGAGCTGGCTACCATCAAAGGCTGGTTTGATGCTGCTGGCAAAGCAACTCGCAGCGAGCGGGCCTTGCGTCTGCCGCGCGCGGACAATGCAAGCCAGATCGCGCATCGCAGCCAAGACTGGGCCGAAACCCGGCCAGAATGGGCGCTCGCCGGTTGCAAGGCCTTCATCGCTGCCCCGCGTTCACGTACCGCTGGCAAATCACTGGAAGGACGGGCGTTCCTGCACACCTATGATTGGAAACAGGACGAGCCGAACGGCTTCGGCGTGTTGGAACTGATCATGACGGCACCTGTGGTCGTCGCCAGCTGGATTTCGCTGCAATATTACGGCTCATCAGTGGCCCCACAAGCCTTTGGCGGCGGCAACAAGATCATCCACAATGTGGTAGGCGGCATCGGTGTGGTGGAAGGCAATGGCGGCGCCCTTTGCCCTGGCCTACCCTGGCAGAGCGTTCACGACGGCGAAAAAATGGTGCACGATCCACTGCGGCTTTCAGTCTGCATTGAGGCGCCCACCGAAGCGATGAGCGATATCCTGTCTCGCCACCAGGGCGTGCGGGATCTGTTCGACAACAAGTGGCTGCACCTGTTTGCGCTCGACAGCGATGGCAAAATGGCCATGCGCTATGCAGGCGACTTAAAATGGGAACCAATGCCTCAGATAGAGCAGCAAGCTTTAGCCGCCTGATCTTCCCTTACAGATCAATCACCTTACCGGTGCGCGCAGATTGCTGCGCAGCCATCCCCATCTGCACCGCCTTTGTACCGTCAGCTAGCGAAACCGCAGGCTGACGGCCATGGCGCACCGCCTCCAAAAACAGCTGATGCTGATAGAAGGTCGCGCCATTATGGTCGCCTGCTTCAAGCAGGTCCGGATCCACCGGAATATCCAACTCCATAGGCCCCTTGGGGTCGCGTGGTGAGACGATAACTTTGGCCATAGGCGGCGTGCCAAGCTGGGCTGGCCAAAAACGGCCCGGCCCCGGCACAAAGGCTTCGATCTTGCCCTTGGGGCCAACGGCAGAAATCTCTTCCTGGTAGCGGCTACCATCGGCAAACATGCACAGCTCCAGCATGGCGCGGGCACCGTTTTCAAAGTCCACGATCACGTAGCCATTGTCCCAAATGTCGGGCACTTCGCCCTCATAGGTCTCGTCCAGATGGTTCACCGACTGGCCAGCTGACGCCATCACGCGCACCGGCTCGCTCTGCGTGGCAAGGCGCATCAGATCAAAGAAGTGGCAGCATTTTTCCACCATCGTGCCACCAGTGTTGCGCTTGAAGCGGTTCCAATTGCCCACCTTCTGCAAAAACGGAAAGCGATGCTCTTTAATTGTCAGCATTTTGATGCCGCCGGTTTCCTCATGCACGCGGGAGAGGAACGAGGCGATGGGCGGCATGTAGCGATATTCCATCGCAACCCACACAAGTGCCGGATAGCTGCCCGCAAATGAAGCAAGCTGGGCGGAGTCACTGCGCGCGGTGTAGAGCGGCTTTTCCACCAGAACAGGCAAAGCGCGGCGTTCAGCTATGGCGTGCAGCTGGTCCACATGGATGTGGTTGGGCGAGGCAATCACCAACGCATCTATGCCATCCAGCGCCATCAACACCTCCAGGCAGTCCACGGCGACCGCTTTGGGGGCCAGAAATGCGGCTTCCCGGCGCATGCCCTCATCCGGCTCAGCAATCGCCACCACTTCGGCATTATCAAGCAGGGCAATGTTGCGGATATGCTCCTGCCCCATCATCCCTGCGCCAATGATGCCGTATCGGGTTGGCGGCGTATCGGTGAGATTGGGGTGCAGGGCCGTGTCGGGGTGCAAGGAGGCTTTGGGATGAGTGTCGTCTGTCATGTTGTCCATGGTTTTTCTGTGCTCATTCAATGAGTTTTATTTCATACGTGTGATGTAGCGCACCTTGTCGGCGTCAAACCAATTGCGAGAATATTCAGCGATCGTCCCATCTTTGGCGAAACTTAATCGCTCCACCAAACCAGCCGGAGCGCCAGTGGGTTGGCCAAAAACCTCCGGTGCCCAGCTGGGCACAGCGCCAACGCCTACACGGTCTTCAACACGGGTGATCCATAGGTTCAGAGCCTGGCGATAAAAAAGATAAAGCGACTCGGAGATTTCTTTGCGGCTTAGATGCTCCACATAGCTGCCATCAAGCCATATCTCTTCAACTGCAGCGGGCGTGCCGCCCAAAAACCGTATACGACGAATGCGATGGCCTTCCGGTGATACACCAAAGGCGGGCAAATCAGTTGGCTTAGGCAACCGTTCAATATCCAAAATCTCAGCTGTGGGAAGACCACCACCTTCGGCAAGCTCTAGCCGAAAGAACGCATAAACGCCGCTAGGACTGGCGCTAGCACGAACATAATTGCCCGAGCCGTGCACCCGTTCCAAAAGTTTCTGGTTTTCCAGCTCCCCCAAGGCTTTGCGCAGGGTTCCAACGGATATGGAAAGCGA
>JBGCDM010000086.1:0-3736 GCA_045105395.1 Devosiaceae bacterium
AATATTGTCGTGCTTTTTCCAGGGGGTATCGACAGCTTTTGACTTTAAGAGCTTTAGCCCCCGCGCCACACGGCGGCGCGTGGAATGGGGCAAGATCACATCATCAATAAAGCCGCGCTCGGCAGCCACAAACGGGTTGGCAAAGCGCGCTTCATAGTCAGCAATGTGCTCGGCCAGCTTTTCCGGATCATCGCGCTCATGGCGATAAATAATCTCAGCGGCTCCTTTTGAGCCCATCACGGCAATTTCTGCAGACGGCCAAGCATAGGTGATATCGCCGCCAATATGCTTGGATGACATTACCACATAGGCGCCGCCATAGGCTTTACGCGTGATCACGGTGATCTTTGGCACGGTCGCTTCAGCGTAAGCATAAAGCAGCTTCGCGCCATGCTTGATCAGACCGCCATACTCCTGCGCTGTACCGGGCAAAAACCCTGGCACATCCACAAAGGTAACAATGGGGATATTGAAGCAATCGCAGAAGCGGACAAACCGACCCGCCTTGCGGCTGGCATCGCTGTCCAGAACACCTGCCAGCACCATAGGTTGGTTGGCCACCACGCCAACTGGCGCACCCTCAATGCGGCCAAAGCCGGTGATGATGTTGCCAGCAAAGCTTGGCTGAAGTTCGTAAAAGTCACCATCATCCAGCGTTTTTAGCACCAGCTCCTTCATATCGTAGGGCTGGTTGGGATTGGCTGGCACAAGCGTATCCAGGCTATCATCCTGGTCGTGCACATCATCAAAGCACGGAATTTCTGGCAGCTCAGCGGTGTTGGAGGCAGGCAGGAAGTTGATCAGCCTGCGCACCTCAACAAGCGCGTCCATATCATTGTCAAACGCTCCATCGGCAATGGAGGATTTGCTTGCGTGCACACTTGCTCCGCCGAGTTCCTCAGCAGTTACCGTTTCATTGGTCACGGTTTTCACCACATCAGGCCCGGTGACAAACATGTAGCTGGTATCACGAACCATGAAGATGAAGTCCGTCATGGCCGGCGAATACACATCACCGCCCGCGCATGGCCCCATAATTACCGATATCTGCGGAATGACACCAGATGCACGCACATTGCGTTGAAACACATCGCCGTAACCACCAAGCGCTGCCACACCTTCTTGGATGCGCGCACCGCCAGCATCAAAAAGGCCAATGATGGGTGCACGATTGCGCAGCGCCATATCCTGAACTTTGGTGATCTTTTCAGAATGTGCCGCTGAAAGTGAGCCGCCAAGAACCGTGAAGTCTTTGGCAAACACATAGACCACGCGGCCATTGATTGTGCCCCAGCCAGTGACCACGCCATCACCAGAATATTTCTGGTCGGCCATGCCAAAATCAACGCAGCGGTGCTGCACAAACATGTCGTATTCTTCGAATGAGCCTTCATCGAGCAACACCATAAGCCGCTCGCGGGCTGTTAGCTTGCCCTTGGAATGCTGAGCAGCGATGCGGCGCTCACCACCACCTAGCCGGGCTTGTTCACGCCGCGCTTCCAACTCTTCCAGCACATTCATGGGGTCACTCTCCAGCCGATACTCTAGGTCCGTTATGGCTTACCAGTGCACCGCACCATGTCCAGCCATCCGAACGGCGCAAACGCACAGCGGCGTTAGGCAGGCTGCCGGGTTACCGAAAGCAGGTAAGCAGCGGCTTCAAAGTCACGCCATTTTTGTGCGCGCAGGGCTGTAGCATCGGCATCCTCGCCCCACTGGGCACGGTTCCAATCTTCATCCACATGAGCGGCCTGCCAGACGATTTTTGCGCGGCCACTATCTTCGCCAGGTTCGGTAAGCGCCAAGGCCAATATGGCAGAGCCGCTAAGTGATGTTGCAAGGCTAAGAGCAGCCAGCACCTCACCATCATATGTGCGCCCGTCAGCCAAGGCACGTATCGCTGCCAAACCATCACCATCCTGCGCCACATGCATGATGCCAGCGGCAAGTTTCATGCGCACTCCATGATGCGTGCATAGGCGATCAAGATAGGGGTCCCAAACGGTTGATTGCCGGTCCACCAAGCCTTGCGGCCGCTCAGCACGATAACAAAGCAAATCCGTGCCAGCATAGTTACGCACATCATCCAGCATTGCAGGGCGGGTTGCAGCATCCATATCACGTGCCACGTTGACCAGCCGCGTCATAGGCATGGCCAGTGGATCCAAGCGCTCGCCAACGTCGGACCACTCCTGGCGTATACGCTCGGCAACCGGCTCGTGCGCACTAGCAACGAGGTTGCGCCCAGGTGTGCGCGCAGGCCTGCCATCAAGCAACACCTGATGCAGTCCATTCGTTTCCTGCAGTGAGGCCTCTTTCCAGAAGCGCTTTGGCATATCCTCGCGCATGGACTTCTGTGCCGAAACCATGGGGTCCATACCTGCACCTTCAGAGAAGATGGCATCAAAAGGGGATGGTTTCTCGCTCACGGCTGTTGTTGCTCATACTGGTTTGGTTCTTGCTGTTTTTGTTCTTGCACATCGATCAACCGCTCCAAGTTGCCGTTTAAACGATGGAGTTCGCTGACCAACTCACCAATCTCAGGATCGCTGGCACCAGTACGCTTGCCAGATGCGGGCCCAGGCCCAACAACGCCTAAGGCATGCAAGCCGCGCCTACCCGCCCAAACAGCCAATGCCATCATCGCAATCAGCACGCCTAAAGCAGCCCAGAGGATAAGTTCGCTCGTCACCGGCTAGCGCCCCTCACCGGCTGTTTCGCCGCCACCACTTCCCACTCATCATCATCCTCTTCAAGGCCCATGCCTTGCGTTGAGAAGCCGAGTAGATTCCAGCTTTGCTGCATATGCTGAGGTAGTGGCGCAGTTACATCGATTTGCCCACCCTTAGGATGCGGGATTAGCAACCGGCGAGCGTGCAAATGCAGCCGATTCTGAATGCCCCCGGGCAACTCCCAGTTCTCCACATCGAAGTATTTCGGATCGCCAATAATCGGGTGCCCAATATGGTTGGCATGAGCGCGCAATTGATGCGTGCGGCCGGTGATCGGGCGCAGCGTTACCCATGTCAGGCCTCGGCCTGCCGTTTCCATAACATTGTAAAGCGTCAGTGCGTGGTCAGCGCCGCGATCACCATGTTTGGCAACACGCATACGCTCTTTTTGATCGGGCGCAGCGTCCTCATCACCCTTGGCCAGATAGCTGGATATGCGCCCTTGCTTGGGCCGCGGTACGCCGCGCACCAGTGCCCAATAGACCTTTTTGGTTGTGCGCGCACGAAAGGCAGCTGCCATAGCAGAGGCAGCACCTTTGGTTTTGGCCACCATCAAAACACCAGTTGTATCGCGATCAAGCCGGTGCACCAGGCGCGGTTTGCGGCCCTGCTTGTCGCGCAGCGCTTCCAGCATGCCATCCACATGCTTGGTGAGGCCAGGGCCGCCCTGCACCGCCAGACCAAAGGGTTTATTGAGCACCAGCACCATGTCATCTTCAAAAAGCGTCATCGCTTTCAGTTCAGCAACAATCGCATCATCAGGGCGCGCAGGCGCACTCATCTGCGCTTCATTTTCCATCGGTGGAACGCGGATCATCTGCCCAGCTTCTAGCCGGGCGTTGGATTTCACACGCCCACCATCCACACGGATAGACCCCTTGCGCAGCAGCTTGTTTAAGCCACCAAACGCAAGGCCTGGATAATGCTCCTTAAACCAGCGATCCAAGCGCATGCCGTCTTCATCATTGGCCACTTCACGGGTTTCAACACCACTCATGCGAACA
>JBGCDM010000087.1:0-26493 GCA_045105395.1 Devosiaceae bacterium
CGCGCTAAAAAGCGTGCATCGCGCGGAATGCTAACCTGCGAGCCAACAATTTCGCACAAGCCATCCTCAGCAAGGTCATCAAGAGCGATAAGTCGTTCGTTGATCCATGCTTGATCAGGTTGAACACCAGACCGTTTCGCCGCCAGGTCGGTGGAAAACGTGGTCAGAATGTCTTCGATGACTGATCCGCGTAAGCGATCTTCATCGTTCATGGCATACCCGCGTGATACGGCCAATTCACCAGCTTCCACTGCGCGTGTCCACGCGCCGATATCGGCAGCAGTTTGGATGTAGCCTTGTTTCAACTTGCCAATCGATGAGGCGCCAAAGCCAAGAAGTGTGGACGCTGTGTCGGTTGTGTAACCTTGGAAATTGCGCCGCAATGTACCGTGTTGCATAGCTATGGCCATGGAATCATCAGGCTTTGCAAAATGGTCAAAACCGATGCTGACATAGCCCAAATGCTCCAACGCCTTGTGGGCAGCACGAACCTGCTCAAGGCGTGCGCCAGCACTGGGCAAGTCTTTATCATTGATCATCGTTTGATTTTTCTTCATCCACGGCACGTGGGCGTATCCAAATAGTGCAATGCGATCTGCCCCCATCTGGGCGCAGGCCATGACCGAGCGCACCACATCTTCCAGCGACTGGTGCGGTAGGCCATACATAACATCAGTATTGACAGAGGCCATGCCGACCCCGCGTAGCGCATCAACTGCGTTTTGCACCACTTCTAAGGGCTGGACCCTGCCTATTGCCTGTTGAACTCTGGCATTGAGATCCTGCACACCCAGGCTAACGCGTGTAACGCCATAACTTTTAAGGTCAGAAGCAAGCTCTTTACTCACCACCCGTGGATCAAGCTCAATGGCATGTTCATTGATGGAGGAAAGGTCGAAATTGTCTTTGACCGCTTGTAGGATCTCCTGGAACCCTTCGCGCGGCATAAGGCTAGGCGTGCCACCACCCCAGTGGATGTGCGTGACGCGCAATTTACCTGGGAGATGGTTGGCGACCAGCCCAACCTCTCGCGCCATGGTCTTTCCATAGGCAAGGATGGGCCCGTCTTTGCGGCTTGCTTTGGTGAAACACCCGCAGTACGCGCAAATCGATCGGCAGTAAGGCACGTGGAAATAGAGCGATGCGCTATCACGAGGTGACGTTTCGCTAAGCCAGTTTTTATAGGTGCTCTGCTCAATATCACCGCTAAAGTGTGGCGCTGTGGGGTAGGATGTATAGCGCGGAACCGTGACCGTCGCGTAGCGGCACATATTATGAACAGTCATCTGGTAGCAGTTCCTCTTCTCACATGCGCCATTCCACCTGAGGTTGGTTGGCGTGGAACCGTTGTGTCAGGTTTCGCCAATGTTGGTATTGAGGCGTATCAAATGATCATCAAGCATTGAGAAACTACCTTTTGTCGTTGGATTTTGTACTGTTGCGTAGTTTGGGCTTAGGCGCTGCAGGTGGCGCTTTGCTGGGTCTGTCCGGTGTGCCTGGTGGATGGATCGCCGGTGCGATGATAACTGTGGCGATCACGGCGCTGTCTGGCGTTGAGGTAAAAATAACCCCACTCTTGCGTAATCTTGGATTCCTAGCTGTTGGAATCGCGATGGGGTCAGGGGTAACACCGGCCACGGTTGCGCGTATGCCAAGCTGGCCAATTACCCTGGTGCTTGTTGTTCTCAGTATCCCGCTGATCGTTGGTGCAGTGATGGTGTTTCTAACACGCATCGCCAAATGGGATCGGGCGACAGCGCTGCTTTCGGCGATGCCTGGCGCCCTGAGCTACCTCGTTGCGCTCGCTCCAGAAACAGGCGCTAACGTGCCGCGGGTTGCTATCTTGCAAACAATGCGCGTTGCGATCCTAGTTGCAATCCTCCCGCTTGCCGCACTTTGGCTTGCGCCCAACGTTCCGCCAGCTCCCGTTTTGCCGCTTGTTTCTCTCGATCATGCTATTTTGCTCTATGCTGCTGGCGTCGGCGGGGCTGTGCTGGCATTTCTGTTACGTCTGCCTGCTGGGCTACTGGTGGGGAGCCTTTTCATAAGTGCTATTTTGCACGGATCAGGCTTGGTGGTAGGTCGACCACCTAATGTGATTGCAATTTTTGGGTTTGTTACACTTGGCACACTGGTAGGCACGCGGTTTGTTGGCACCAGTTGGCGCGAGTTGCTCAGCGTGCTTGGTGTATCACTAACCAGTTTTGCTATTGGAGCATCGATAGCTGTAGCGGTGGCCGCTATTGGCTCCTGGGTCACCGGATTTCCATTGCTTAAGCTCGTTATTGCCTTTGCGCCTGGTGGCTTAGAGGCGATGGTGGTGTTGGCGTTTGCCATGGACCTGGATCCAGCCTTTGTGGCGGCGCATCATTTGGTTCGGTTTTTGCTAATTGCTTTGGCCACGCCATTTGTCATCAAGGCATTGAAAATTAGACCATAATCACGATGGTCTAGATTTATTGAGCCACAGAGATAACTGTTTGTTCAAGCATTTCAGCTACCATCCGCCAGCTTTAACAATCAATTGCACTTGCCCCAATGCCTGCCTACGACCTATCCGAATTGCGCGTCCTTGTCGTCGACGACAACATCCATATGTGCAGGCTCGTGCGCGCCATGCTCGGAGGCCTTGGCATGCGCAAGGTCACCGATGCACATGATGGCGCAGAAGCGTTGGAACGTATCGGCCAGACGCATTATGATATTTTGATTGTGGATTGGGAGATGCCAGTCCTTGATGGCCCTGATCTTGTGCGACTGATCCGCAAGCCTGATCATCCTTTAGCCTACGTCCCGATCATTATGATAACCGGGCACTCGACCTTTCGGCGCACAAATGATGCGCTTGGCCTGGGTATTAATGACGTACTCAGCAAGCCATTTTCTCCGCAAGCACTCTACGATCGGATCGTTGATGCAACGATAAGGCCGCGACCGTTTTTGCGCAGCCAAAACTACTTTGGTCCTAAACCTCGGTTGGATAATTCTGAACGAGACCCTTTCTCGCGCGGCACTCAGGTGGGCAAAGAGAACAATCCTGAAGCAGCATCAGGCGATCATTCTGACGCGTTTGATTTAGACGACGTTGCAAACGTCTAACGCCGCTGCCTAGCGCGATAACGGGCATAAAACCCCATGATATCCGCACCAGACCGTGCGCCACCATAACTTCCCCACAAGCCAGCGTGGTCTTGCGCTTGGCAAAAGATGTGGGAGAGACATCATGTCCGATCCAATTTGGCTGCAAGAAGCGCAGCGGCACTTGGGCACAAAGGAGTGGCCAGGGCGTAGGCATAATCCAACAGTTGTTCAATTTTTTTCGCGGGCAGGCTTCGGCGGTATTCGCGATGACGAAACACCCTGGTGCGCCGCCTTCATCAATGCGGTTATGGCGACCTGTAAGCTTCCAACCACAGGAAAGCTTACCGCGCGTTCGTTCCTAAACTGGGGCACCGAATTGCGGGCTCCAAAACGTGGCGCGGTGGCGGTGTTCCGCCGCGGTCGCTCCAACTGGCAGGGCCATGTTGGCATTGTTTTATCTGCCGATGCGACGCACATCACGCTGCTTGGCGGCAATCAGTCCAACGCTGTTGGCAAGGCGCGTTACCCGCGCGCCAAACTGCTCGGCTTGCGCTGGCCTGCCGGTCAGTAGTCTCCAATTTCCTCTCGACATAAGGACGGTTTCCATGTTTGAACGAACAGTATTTGTGCTGCCATTTGCAGCCCTCCCACTTACTCTTCCCGATACTGCGCAGGCAGCAACGCTAGACCTTGGCTGGGCGGTTGAGCTTGCCTCGCCCTATATAGAGACTGTGGCACTGACAGCGCTGGCAGCGCTCATTGGCTGGGTTGTTTCGCGGCTTGGCCGCTGGATTGGTCTGGAGATTGAGCGCGACCATGCAGAAGCCCTGCATGGGGCTATCGCGCGCGGCGTACGACATGCGGTTTCGCTTGTTCGTGACGAGCTAAAGGGTCGCGCCAGTGTGGATGTTGAAAGCCGCCTCATCGCAGAGACAGCCATCTATCTTGAGCGTTTGATGCCTGATGCGCTGGCTTATTTCGGCTTAACTGATGAGGCTCTTGATCGGCTTATCCGTGCGTATTTGGGACCTGATGTTTTACACTGGGCCAATGCAGCATCGCCTTCCAAACCTGAACCAGCGCTATGACGCACGTTCTTGCAACCGTGTTGGCAGCGCTATTTGGAGCGCTGCTTGACCGATTGGCTGCTTGGCAAACAACGCGCCAGCATCAAGCCAATAGCTTATCTCTAGATCGTGTAAGGCGGCGTCTGGACGCCGAACGCATCAACGAAGAGATCGATAAGGAGGTGGCAGATGAAGCTGATTTGGGTCTGTTGGTTGATAGGCTTTAGCGGTCTGCTTGTGGCGTGCCAGGCGGTACCCGCAGAACAGGCCTTTCATCACGATGCACTGTGCACATTGCGGCCAATTACGGTCAGTCCACAGGTACGAACATACCTAAGGCAGCCCCTATTACCTGGCCAAGATATGCCTGCTGGATATGATGTTTTTGTCCGCGATTTGGCTGCCCATAATGCCAAAATGGCTACGCACTGCGGCCAGTAGCGGCCTAAAGTTGTTGGGAAAGATCGTATCCAGCGTTAGCAGCAAGCGCCAAAACTTCGTCCCTTGGGCGTTTAGTAACTTCTTGAAATGCCCAAAGCATGACTGAGCGAGTGCCGGAGCGGCAATAGGCAAACACCTTGCCTTCGCTTGTATCCAAAATTTCACCCATTTGGCTCACATGGTGTGGACCCAACATGCCAGATGTTATGGGTAAGGAATGCACCGTAAGACCAAGTTGCTTGGCTCTCTCGGCTACAGCATCAAAGCTTGGCTGACCGAGCTCCTCATCATCAGGGCGATTGCAGATAAGCGTTGTGAAACCTGCTTGCGCCAACGCTTCAACATCATGCGGTTGAATTTGTGGGCTCACTGCAAAATTATCAGTCACCTGCCGGATTTCCATCGGACTTTCTTTCAATCTATCCCAGGTGCAGCGGAATAGCTGAACCGGTTTTGGTGCCCGTGCATGACGCATCTGACATCCGCGCTGTATGATTTAAATCAGAAATTTATGCTGCGATGCACAAAAACTGCTGCAACTGCTCACATTTTCGCACTTAGAACAATAATAATATGCTAATATATACGAATTGTACAAGCTGCACGTGCAGAAGCTTTGCATGAAACCAGCCAAAACATCACATGGCTTCAGTTGAAGACTACGGTCTTTTGCCCATTCAGCAGAATGCGACGTTCCAAATGGTAGCGTACAGCACGCGCTAGCACTTGGCTTTCTACATCACGGCCAGCGGCAACCAATTGCTCAGAGGTTAGAGCGTGGTTCACGCGGATCACGTCTTGCTCAATAATGGGGCCTTCATCCAATTCAGGCGTTACATAATGCGCTGTGGCACCAATAAGCTTCACTCCACGATCATGCGCACGGTGGTAGGGGCGCGCACCCTTAAAGCTTGGCAGGAAGGAGTGGTGAATATTGATAACCTTGCCTTCCAAGCGTCGGGATAGACCATCGGACAAGATTTGCATGTAACGTGCTAGAACCACCAGATCGACATTCTCCGCATCAATCAGAGCTTCTAAATCAGCCTCTTGCTGGCTTTTTTGGTCCTTATCCACGGGCAAGTGTACAAAGCCAATGCCTTCGCTTTCAACGCGTTTGCGCCACGTTTCATGGTTGGAAACAATCGCCACCAGCTCCATGGGCAATTGACCAACTTGCCAGCGATACAGCAGGTCGTTCAGACAGTGGCCTGTTTTGGAGACCATGATGATGACGCGGGGTTTCACCGCCACATCAGCGACATCGAAATTCATTGTGTAGGCGGTCGCAACGGGCTCAAACCCTGCGCGGAACGAGGCAGAATCCTTGCCAGTTGGCGGTGTGAGGCGCACACGCATAAAAAAACCGCCGGATTGCGCGTCAAAAAATTGAGCGCTTTCCACGATGTTACAGTCCTGAGCTGTGATGCTGTTGCCCACTGCACCAACAATGCCTTTGCGGTCGGGGCAAGAGATTGTGAGGATCAGGTCTGAGACAGTTGGAGAGGTCATAGGTACGCAAGCGCTGCACAAGGGTGGTTAGATTGGGTCCAAGCAGAGTGTGAGGGCGTTAGCCCAATGTCGGCATGGTGAACTCAGGGTCGCTGCGCATGCCGGTTGGCCAACGTGCCGTAACCGTTTTAAGGCGTGTGTAGAAGCGGAATCCTTCCATGCCGTACATGCCATGGTCTCCAAACACCGATGCTTTCCAGCCGCCAAAGGAATGGAACGCCATCGGCACTGGGATGGGCACATTCACGCCGACCATGCCCACTTCAATATCTTGGGCAAAGCTACGCGCCACATCACCATCGCGGGTAAACACGGCCACACCATTGGCGTACGCGTGATTGTGGATCAGATCTACGGCATCTTGATAGGAGTTGCGGCGGACCACAGACAAGACAGGACCGAAGATTTCGTCCTTCCAAATCGTCATGTCGGGGGTCACATTATCAATCAATGTGCCGCCCATGAAAAAGCCGTTCTCATAGCCTTGCTTATCCTGCGAGAAGCCTCGGCCATCGACAACAATGTTGGCTCCTTCTTTCTCACCTTGATCCACATAGCTTTTGACTTTGGCCAAGTGCTCACGGGTTACCAATGGCCCCATTTCAGCTGTTGTGTCGGTTGATGGGCCAATTTTTAGTGCTTCAATTTGTGGAGCAAGCTTCGCCACAAGCGCATCAGCCACAGCATCGGTCACCGGCACGGCAACGGAGATCGCCATACAGCGCTCGCCTGCTGAACCAAAGCCAGCGCCCATCAGTGCTGATGCTGCCATATCCAGGTCAGCGTCTGGCATAATAACCATGTGGTTCTTTGCGCCGCCAAGAGCCTGCACGCGCTTACCATTGGCCGTGCCAGTGGCATAAATATACTGCGCGATAGGGGTGGAGCCGACGAAGGATACCGCTTTAATCTCAGGGTGCTCAAGAATAGCATCCACAACCGTTTTGCCGCCATGCACCACATTGAACACGCCATCAGGCAGGCCAGCTTCTTTCAGCCACTTGGCCATAAGAAGAGACGCTGATGGGTCGCGTTCAGATGGTTTGAGAATGAAAGTATTCCCGGCCACAATGGCCACAGGGAACATCCACATAGGCACCATGGCTGGGAAGTTGAACGGTGTGATACCGGCAACCACGCCCAAGGGTTGGCGAATGCCATAGCTATCAACGCCTGTGCCAACCGCTTCGGAAAATTCACCCTTCATGAGGTGGGGTGCGCCAACGGCAAATTCGACAACCTCGATGCCGCGCGTTACTTCGCCCAGCGCATCGTCATGCGTTTTGCCATGCTCAGCGGAAATGACCCGCGCCAGTTCATCCGTGCGCTCCCAAAGGATGCTTTTAAAACGATCCAGAATACGAGAGCGACGAAGCGTTGGTGTGGTTGCCCAAGAGGTAAGTGCGGAACTGGCAGCATCCACAGCCGCTTGAACATCACGCGCATCACCCAGCACAACTTGGCTGGGTGTTTCGCCCGTGGCTGGATTAAAGACCGGCTGATATCCTGCAGCAGAACCTTCGGTCAGTGCACCAGCAACAAAGTGTTGGATCGTTTCCATGCGTCTTCTCCCGGGTTTTTGACCATTTGGTACACGCCAGAGGCTTGCCTGTGAAGCCGTCTTAGCGCTGAACCGATATCACGGACCCATTGGCAAGGCCTGTCACAAACCGCGCTGAGCCAGCGCTTCCCTCGCTTAAGATAGCTTGGCGAACCGGTGAGGGCAGTGGAATAGAGGCCAATGTTGAAATTCGCCCGCCAGCGAAGCTGACGATCTCAAGTGACGTGCGACGTGCATTAGGTAAGGCAAGGTCTACAATTCCGTCACCATCCACATCCACGACAGCCGAAAGCCGTTGCTCGCGTGAGCGAATTTCATGGTTGGAATAGCCGCTATCGCGCGTAACCACCTGCATGCTGTTGCCATCAAAAGTTGCCAGTTTCAGCGTGCCACCAATATGCGGTGTTTCAACAAAGGCAATTTGCAAATCACCCCGCCCAAGAAAATCGGCAATGCCTGCAATGTTAAGCCAGCGGTTGGCTCGGCCAATGAAAGGTGTTGCGCCAAGCTCAACAATCGCTTCACTGCGCACACCGTAAACAGCCACAGAGCCGCCAGAGCGATTGGAAGAGCGAATGGTGATGATTTCGGTGCGCCCGTCACCATCAAGATCGGCAAGGCGAGGCGTGCGATCCTCAAAAACCAAGGCGTCAGGCAACGTAAAAATAGCTTGCGTACCGTTGGCCAGCCGCACATTAAGCGCACCAGCTTCCAGGCCATCACCCAAAATGGCGTGTGCGTAGCGGTCAGTTGGTTGGGTGTACCAAGCAGACCGCACATCCCCTGATCCCGAGGCCACGCAACCATCGGGCAAGCCACCGCTTGGACGTTGGCATCGTTCAGCAAACACCGACGATGCGACCGAGGAGAATGTGCGCACTTGCCATTCTTGCGCCTGGGCAAGCGTGGCAACGGGCACGCTGAAGGTAACCAAGACCAGGATAAAAGGAAGAATTTTCATAGCAGGAAACCCAATGTGACCATGCCCCAAAGGGTCATGAAATAGTGCGTGTGTTGGCTGCCTTTGTGCGCCACCCAGTAGTGGAACCAGTTGCCGCCTACCAAAAATAGGCCCCAAATCGCGATAAAGCCAAGCACTGCCCATCCGGCAAACAATTGCGCATAGTTTGCTTCAATGGCACCAAAAATGGAAAGCGCAAGCATTCCAGTGCCCAGCGTAAGGCCAAGCGCCACCAGCGTTTCAAACGTCACAATAAGGGTGAAAACACCCTTCTGAAATCCGTGTGAGGTGATCTGGTTCCGCTTTACCAGTGCATAGACCGCAGGAGCTTCATCTTCGATCATGGTCATGGAAAAGACATCGCGAACCAGTGCCAAATTCACCTCTGGCGCGCGGATGTTTTCATAAGCGCCAATGACCAGCCATCCGGCGAGTAATCCCACCAGAACAGTTTGCGCAACAAGAGTAAGAAGTTCCATTGCAACGGCCTTGTAACACTATCAACACGGTGTTGTTTTCACGCCATGCCGATGCTGACAAGACCTATCGCAACCTCTGAAGTAAGACCGCTCTAGCCGTGCGCTAGCAACCTATCAGCGTTAGCGTGCAAGTGCTCTACCAATTTGGGGTCAAGGCCAAGGCGTGCGGCCAGCATGGCAAGATAGCCTTTTTCGGCAGGACCTTCAGGGTCCACCGCAATCAAGGATGCGGCATAGACTTCCACCTTGTGTTCCTCGCTCGTTGCAAGCGAGGCGATGGCGCCAACATCGAGCGGCTTGGCCAACTCGTTTTGGATGAAGGCACGTTGATCACCTTCAATGGTAAGCTTTTCTAGCGCCGCGCCAATGCGCTCACGTTCCTCTTGCGTCACGTGGCCATCCGCTTTGGCGGCACCAATCATGGCGGCAATCAATGATTGACTCAGCTTCTCTTGGGATTGCGCATCGTCCGGCATAAAAGCGGTGCCTGATGCATCCTCAATTGGCAAAGGCAATGCAGAGCCACCATCGGCTGGTGCTGGTGGATTGGATGGCGGCGTTGCGCCAGGTGTCTGCCCTGCCTGATAATCGCGCCAAGCTTTATAGGCGAGCCCACCAACCAGCGCTGCACCACCAACCTTTAGGGCGCCTTTGGCCAGTTTTTTGGGTTTCTTTCCGCCAATCAGAAGGCCAACAAGGCCACCAGCAACAGCGCCTGTGGCAAGCCCTCCTTTGCCTGAAAGCAAGCCATCAAGATTGAGGCCACCAAGTGCGCTGCCTTGCGGATCGCTGTTGCTGGCCTGCTCCGACCCTTGGCCAGAACCTTGGCCTGTCATGCTGGAGAGGTCGACTTGGCCCAGAAACTGGTCAAGAAGGGCTTTGGCATCACGCATTTATGGCTTCCTTGTCGCTTACGCAGTGTAACGCGGATATGGCGATACGGCGTGCTGTTTCAAGGCATCAGACAGAGGCTAAACAACAAATCGTAAGAGGATCATGACACTTCGTTTAGCTGCTGTTTGCGCGGCAAATACCAAGCGCAATGCAACCAGCCTAGCCATGGCTGGCTGAGTGGATGCCCGCGGATAGAGGCTGCGATACAACAGGTATAGAGCTGTCAGAGCAATATGTTTCAATCGCCACTTGGGCACCACTTTGCCAGATGAACGTTAGCCACTGCGCAAAGGCATGTGCGAAAGGTTGGCTATTACGTAAAGCGCCATAAATTGCCTCTTGTTCCAACCAAAGTGCCGGGTTTTCGCGCGCCGCCTGCGCTACCGTGGCCAGTGAGTGCCAATTTGGATCATTGGCTTCAATCAATGAGCCATCCTCGCGCTGGCCAAAGCACATGCGTGCCCAAAGCGCTTCAACCAGCGCTAGGCCAGATATATCTGCACCAGTATCCAAAGCGTCACGAATGATTGGCAGAACAAAACCTGTGTGCCGAGAAGAACCATCAAACGCGACGCGACGCGTGGTGTCTTTGATGAACGGATTCGCAAAGCGCCGCGATATCAGGTCAAGATACTCCGTGGGTGCCATACCTGGAACCGCCTGCACGTGAGGTATGATTTCCTCTTTCTGCACTTTTTGGAAGAAGCCATGAATGCCCGTATTGGCCATGCAATCAGCAATGGTTTCCAGCCCTAGTATTTGGCCGACATTGGCCAAAACCTGGTGGCCTGCATTGAGCATGCGTAGCTTCATCGCTTCATAGGTGTGCACATTGTCGGTAAAGGTCACGCCGACCTTATCAAAATTTGGACGGCCAGCGCAGAAATCATCCTCGATGACCCATTGGCGAAAATTCTCATGCGTCACCGGCACGGCATCATCCACGCCCAGCGCCTGTGCCATGGCCAGTTCTTCAGGTCCCGTAGCCGGGACAATGCAGTCCACCATGCAGTTTGGGAATGTGCAGTTCTGGTCAATCCAATCAGCCAGATCAGGATCACTAAGGCGTGCCAGCGAGACAACAGCTTGACGGGCTATTGCGCCATTGCCTTGCAAGTTGTCACAGCTGAGGATGGAAAGTGGGCCCGCGCCAGAACTGCGGCGTTGTTTGAGCGCTGCGATAATGGCGCCAAATGCTGTAATCGGGCTTTCCAGGGACTTGGCGTCGCGCTGAATGTCTGCATGGTCCTGATCGAATGTGTTGGTCGCCGGATCAAGATAATAGCCACCTTCCGTCACTGTCAGGCTCACAATGCGAATGCTAGGCTGAACAATGGCTTCGATAAGCGCGCCATGGCCTTCCTCAACCGGTAGGTAGTCGATCATCCCGCCTATCACCTCAGCGGATGATCCTGACGGGTCCAGCTCGACCAAGGTTGTCAGGCAATCTTGCTCCAGCAATTTCTCGCGCATCACAGCATCATAGTGGCGAACGCCCGCGCCTATAATGGCCCAGTCGTGCGCATCGCCCATCTGCATCAAACGATGCAAGTACCAGGCCTGGTGTGCCCGGTGAAAATTGCCAACGCCAATGTGCACAATACCCGGTTTCAAATCGGTCCGCTGATAACGCGGCCGCTCAATCGTATCGGGTAGTTTATCCAGGTTTGCGTTGGAAAGCGGCGTCAGCTCATCCATTGGCCACCATCCACATTGTAGGTTTGTGCAACGATGTAATTGGCCTCATCACTCGCCAAGAAAATGGCCATTCCGGTTAAATCCTCGGCACTGCCCATTCTGCCAAATGGTACGCTTTCGCCCACTTCGCGTCTCTTCTGGCCGTGGGCTTTGCCCTCCAGCTTAGCGAACATCGCATCTACACCGTCCCAATGTTCGCCATCCACCACGCCGGGCGCAATGGCGTTGACATTGATGCCATGCTTGATGAGATCGAGCCCAGCAGATTGCGTGAGGCTGATGACGGCGGCTTTGCTGGCGCAGTAGACGCCCACAAGTGCTTCGCCGCGCCGTCCTGCCTGGCTTGCCATATTGATGATTTTACCGCCTTGGCCACGGGCTATCATGTGGCGGGCAACAGCCTGCAATGTGAACAATGTGCCAGCAACATTAATGTTGAAGATGCGATCATAATCATCACGGGAGATGTCGACGATGGGCGCAGCGGTAAAGAGCGCCGCATTGTTGATGAGAATATCAATTTTCCCCATCGCAGAAACCGCTTCCGCCACACTCCGTTCAATGCTGTCTTGATCGCTCACATCCATGTGCACGGCCATGGCAGCATCGCCAATGGTTTCGGCAGCCTTTTGGGCGCGCGCATCATCGATATCAGCTATGGCTACACGCGCACTTTCACGCGCATAGCTTTCTGCGAATGCCAGTCCGATGCCGCGTGCGGCACCAGTAATCAGGGCGCATTTACCCTCTAACCGTTTCATGCCAAGCGCAGGCCTTCAGCATCAAATTTATGAATACGGTCTGCATCAGGTGTCATGAAAATTGTGTCGCCATGGTGCATATCGACCTCGCCACCTGCACGTACGGTAACCGGGTCGGCGCGACCCTCCATGTGTACGTGGAAGAACGTGTCCGAGCCTAGATGCTCCGACACACCGATGGTGCCTTTCCAGGTACCTTCGGTGGCTGATGTGGTGATGTGTTCTGGGCGCACACCGATGGCATAGGCATTGTGCTTGGCCGCGTCTTCACCTTCCATAAAATTCATTTTTGGTGAGCCGATGAAGCCAGCCACAAAGCGGTTGCGCGGCGCTTTATAAAGCTCCAGCGGGCTACCAACCTGTTCAATAACACCGCCCTGTAGCACCACGATTTTATCGGCCATGGTCATGGCTTCTACCTGATCATGGGTTACGTAGATCATAGTGGTTTTCAGCCGCTTGTGCATTTCGCTGATTTCAAGGCGCATACCCACGCGCAGCGCTGCATCTAGGTTAGAAAGCGGCTCATCAAACAGAAACGCAGAGGGTTCGCGCACAATGGCACGGCCAATGGCAACGCGCTGACGCTGACCGCCTGAAAGGGCCGCCGGACGGCGCTCCAGATAGTCGGTCAGGTTCAGCACGCTTGCTGCCTGTTCCACGCGACGGTTTTGCTCGGCCTTATCCATTTTTGCCATCCGCAACGGAAACGCGATATTTTTGCGCACGCTCATATGCGGGTAAAGCGCGTAAGACTGGAACACCATCGCCAAACCGCGTTTTGCAGGCGGCACATTGGTCGCATCATCACCATCAATACGAATTGCACCGCCACTCATGTCTTCCAGACCAGCAATCAAGCGCAGCAGTGTAGACTTGCCACAACCTGATGGACCAACGAACACGACGAACTCGCCATCGTTAATCTCTAGATCAAGCGGGTGAATCACCTTCACATTGCCGAAGGACTTCTCCACTTTGTCGAGAACGATATTTCCCATGGTGTCAGTTCCTTATTTAACAGCGCCGAAGGTGAGGCCGCGGACAAGTTGTTTCTGGCTGAACCAGCCAAGAATGAGGATTGGCGCGATGGCCATGGTTGAAGCTGCTGACAGCTTGGCGAAGAACAGCCCTTCTGGGCTGGAATAGCTGGCGATGAAGGCCGTTAGTGGCGCTGCAGAGGCCGCCGTTAGGTTCAGCGTCCAAAACGCCTCGTTCCACGCCAAAATGAAATTGAGCAAAATGGTGGATGCAATGCCAGGGACCGCCATGGGCGTGAGCACATAGAGGATCTCCTGGGTAAGCCCTGCGCCATCCATGCGCGCAGCTTCCAAAATCTCGCCGGGTATCTCACGGAAATAGGTGTAGAGCATCCAAACGATGATCGGCAGGTTGATCAGCATCAGCACGAACACCAGTCCAATGCGGGTATCCAGAAGCCCCAACTCGATAAAGATAAGTGAGATCGGGTAGAGCACGCCAACAGCTGGCAGCATTTTAGTCGAGAGCATCCAAAGCAGAATATCTTTGGTGGCACGCGAGGGCACGAAGGCCATCGACCAAGCAGCAGGTACAGCAATGACGATGCCCAGCAGCGTGGAGCCCCCTGCGATGATGACGGAGTTCCAGAGGAACTTCATATAGTCGGAGCGCTCCTGAACCACGGCGTAGTTTTCCAGTGTCCAGTCAAAGAAGAAGAACAGCGGTGGATCGTTGATCGCCTGGGCTTCAGTTTTGAAGCTGGTGAGGATCGTCCAATAGATCGGGAAGAAGATGATGAGGCCGACGGTCCAAGCCAGGACCGTCCATGCCAGCTTCTTGGTGGGTGTGATTGCGCGTGCCATCGTCTTGCTCCCCCTATTTGTCCAGGTTCTTGCCGACGATGCGCATCAGGAAGATAGCAACGATGTTGGCAAGGATGATGGCGTAGACGCCGCCGGCGGAGCCAAGACCAATGTTCTGGCTGTCGATGACGCGTTGGAAAATGAGATAGGTGAGTGTGCGAGTGCCAAAAGCGCCGCCTGTGGTCACGAAGATCTCTGCAAAAATCGAGAGAAGAAAAATCGTTTGAATTAGGATCACAATGGTGATGGCGCGCGAAAGGTGTGGCAAAATCAAGAACCAAAAGCGTGACAGCGGCGGAGCGCCATCCATCTCAGCAGCTTCCAGTTGTTCGCTGTCCAGTGATTGAATGGCAGTTAGCAGAATGAGCGTTGCAAACGGCAGCCACTGCCAGGATGCAATAAGAATGATGGACTGTAGCGAGGCATCCGATAGCCAACTGACCGGTTCGGCCCCGAAGAAGCGCCATAGATGGGAGAGGATGCCGTTGACCGGATCCATAAACATGTTCTTCCACACCAGCGCCGAAACGGTGGGCATGACGAAGAACGGCGCAATAACCAGAATGCGCACAATGCCTTGGCCCCAAATGGGTTGATTGAGCAGCATGGCGAGCAGCACGCCAAGTACCACAGTGATGATCAGTACTCCGCCGACCATAACCAGGGTCGTTTGAACGCTGGGCCAGAAGGCGCTGGATGAAAGGAAGCGGGCGTAATTGTCCAAGCCTACCCAGTCCAGGCCACGATCCAAGCTGTCGCCACGCAGGGGCAGATACTGCTTGAACGAGAAATACAGCGTCATGATCAAGGGCACCAACATCCACCCCAAGAGGAGGACAACGGCGGGCGCCATCATAATGCGGGCGGCGGAACGGGATGCTTTGGTGGCCATGTTGCGTCCTCGTGATGCAGGCTCTCTGACGGCGGGCACAGCCTACCATAAGGCGCGCTCCATCGCAGTTGCGATCAAGAATTATGACTTCAATGCCGGGGGGACGGAACTGTGTGTAAAAACAAGGGGCGGCGAAAAACAGGGCCGCCCCTTGCTGTGTATTAAGCGCGAAGCTTAGCGGTAGCCAGCAGCTTCCATGGCCTCATTTGTGATGGCCTGAGCTTTCTCCAAAGCTTCTTCGATGGTCTGCTGACCAGCGTAAGCAGCGGAGAACTCCTGGCTGACTTCGGTGGCGATGCCAGCGAATTCAGGGATGGCTGCGAACTGGATGCCAACATAAGGCGATGGGTCCACAGTGGAGTTGTTCGGGTCAGCTGACAGGATCGAGTCCAATGTCATCTGCGCGAAAGGCACGTCAGCATAGTTTGGATTTTCGTACAGCGATGTACGTGCACCTGGAGGAACGTTAGCCCAACCTTCGTTTTCAGCAACCAGCTCAATGTAATCGGTGGATGTTGCCCACTCGATGAACTGCAGAGCTTCGTCCTGCTGCTGTGTGCCAGCTGGGATAGCAAGTGCCCAAGCCCAGAGCCAGTTTGAGCGAACGCCCAAGCCATTGTCTGGTGCCAGTGCGAAGCTAACGCTGTCAGCAACGGTGCTGTCATCGCCGGTCACGAAGGACGCAGCCACAGTGGCGTCAATCCACATGCCGCACTTGCCTTGGTTGAACAGAGACAGGTTTTCGTTGAAGCCGTTGGTTGCGAAACCTTCTGGGCCAGCGTCGTTCATCAGGTTGACGTAGAAGTTCAGGGTGTCGGACCACTCGCGCGTGTCGAACTGCGCGTTCCAATCTTCATCAAACCAGCGTGCACCAAACGAGTTGGACATGGCTGTGATGAAGGCACCGCCTTCGCCCCAACCAGCTTTACCGCGAAGGCAAATGCCGTTGATGTCGTTGTCGCGGTCGGTCATGGCGCGTGCAGCACGTGCAATGAATGCCCATGATGGTGCGTCTGGCATTTCAAGGCCAGCAGCTTCCATCAGGTCTGTGCGATACATAACCATGGAGCTTTCGCCGTAGAATGGCGCAGCAAACAAAGTGCCGTCGTGCGACAGGCCACCGGCCATTGCTGGCAGAAGGTCACCCACATTGTAATCGTCGGAAAGGCCATCCAGTGGAACCAGCCACTCGTTGGCACCCCAGATGGGTGTCTCGTACATACCAATTGTCATGATGTCGAACTGGCCACCATTGGTGGTGATGTCCGTGGTTACGCGCTGACGCAGCACATTTTCTTCCAGTGTCACCCACTCAACGGCAATGCCGGTTTGCTCGGTGAACACGTCGGTGTAACCCTGCATGCGGATCATGTCGCCATTGTTCACGGTGGCGATAGTGATGGTGGCGTCTTGGGCAATTGCGCCGCCTGACATGGTCAAGGTCAGAGCTGTGGCAAGGCACAGCTTCTTAGCGATAGACATAGTGGCTCCTCCCAGGAGATTTTTGCTTGTTATTACAGCGAGGAGGGTACGGTTGAAAAATCCAACGTGTCAATCAAAAATTTACGCGCGTAAAAAATTATAGCGATTTCAGGCTGATGCGCGAATGACCAATTCTCCATCAAACAAAATGGTTTGACGTGGCTGCGCTTCAATGTCGCCGGTCTCGAGTTGGGAAATCAACCGGCCAACGCTGCTATGAGCAACGCGGGCAGTGTTTTGGGAAACGGTGGTTAGTGGTGGGCAAGTAAAGCGAGAAAACGGATGATCATCATGGCCAGCAACACGCAAGGCACAGCCATCGCCCCGGCCTACACGCATGCCTTCTTCATAGGCTGCTGCCAACAGGCCGACTGCCAGTCGATCATTGCCACATAGAATGGTGTTGGTTGAGAAGGCGCGGTTCTTAAGGGCCTCCATACCACCCTCAAAACCGATCCGCTCGAAGTCCCAACCATCACCATCAACATAGGTGATGTGTGGTTCGTGGCCCAGGCTATTCATTGTACCAACGTAGGCATTTAGCTTAGCGCGGACATTTGGATTGGGTGCGCGCCGGTTTTCAAAAAGACAGGGCGGCTCGCCAGTCTCGCATAGGTAGCGAACAATAGTAGCGACGCTTTGCTGGTTATCAGTGCCTACAAATGCAAGGCCCAAGGCATCGATGTTGCTGTCAAAAAGTACGGTTGGAACGCTATCACAAAAACGTTCGAGCATCGCTAGGTCAGAATTGCGGCCCAGTGGGGCAAGTAGCGCGCCAGCCGGCTTAAGGCTCATCAAGCTTTCAAGGTTTTCAAGCTCTAGGCCGGTCTCACCATGAGAACTGAAAACAATTGGACGGAAGCCCGCATCGATCACATCGCGCTCAATAGCGCGCGCCACCTCGCCAAAGAACGGATCAGTTAGATAGGGAACGATGATCCCAATGGTTCGCGTGGCCCGCCTGTTTTGGTTCACCGCATACACATTGGGTGTGTAGTCGTATTGCTCCAGTGCTTCTTCAATGCGCGCGCGGGTTTTTGGCCGCACACTGTTGGGATCGAAAAAATATTTTGAAACAGTTGGTCGAGATATCCCACTCACGGTGGCAAACTCTTCCATGGTCTTAATTTTTGTGTCGGGCATCTGGATCATTCAAATGAGTACGATCCTGTCACTGTAAACTAAGGCTCTGATTGCCGAAAGATCGCTGCGCTGTTGGTCGGACTTAGGCTGCACCAAGTAGCCGTGGATAAGATCATTTTAGCAAAGATGCTATGAAGTTGAAGAGCAGATCAGTGGTGCCCAGGGGCGGGTTCGAACCACCGACACCGCGATTTTCAATCGCGTGCTCTACCAACTGAGCTACCTGGGCGCGTGTTGCAGATGCACTTGCATACTATGCCTCACAAGGCGGCCTTATAGGCAATGGCCACAGCCAGTGCAAGCGGTTGGCGCGCAACTATTTTGGTGAATAAAAAACCGCCGCACCATTTGTGCGGCGGTCGAGCTTTCTACCCGTGGTTTGGCGATTAGGCCGCGCGAACTGAACGCAAGAATTCCGACACGTTCTCCCGTAAACGCTCAGCTTCGCTTGCTAACTGCGAGGAAGCGGTAAGAACTTCGCTCGCAGCTTGCCCGGTTTCCTGGACCGCTGAGGAAACCTCGGTGATGTTCGAGGATACCTCGCGTGTGCCATCAGCAGCTTGCTGCGTGTTGCGAGCGATTTCTTGCGTAGCTGAATGCTGTTCCTCAACAGCAGCGGCAATGGATGATGAGGTGCCGTTCAACTCCTGGATCATACCGCCGATTTTATCGATGGCATCAACAACAGCATCTGTGTCACCCTGCATGCCTGTAATTTGCGCTGAGATTTCCTCGGTCGCCTTGGCCGTCTGGTTCGCAAGGCTTTTCACTTCGCTGGCAACCACCGCAAAGCCTTTACCAGCTTCGCCTGCACGCGCCGCTTCAATGGTGGCATTAAGAGCCAGAAGATTGGTTTGCTCAGCAATTGCGGAAATCATGGAGATGACCTCGCCAATGGTTTGAGCGCTGGTAGCAAGTTTAGCGACCGTATCGGTGGTGTTTTGTGCGCCACGTGCTGCTTCATCTGTCATGGAAGCTGACTGGCCAACCCGCTGAGAAACTTCAGCAATAGAATTGGTCATTTCCTCAGAGGCAGCAGCCACTGTTTCTACATTAATAGATGCTTCCTCAGAGGCTGCTGACACAGCCGTGGAACGTGTCCCAGCACGTTCTGCAGATTGGCTAAGAAGCTGAGCCAAACTTACCATTTGTTCCGCTGCGCTGGAAACACCAGTCACCACTTCATCAACACTGGCTTCAAAGCTATCGGCCATTTCATGCATAGCGCGCCGCTTTTCCTCTTCGGCAATGGCAGATTGTTGAACCTGTTCATCTTGAAGGCGGATCTTCTCGCGCCCATTGTCTTGGAAGACAAGAAGCGCTTTCGCCATGTCGCCAAGCTCATCTTTGCGCTCAGACCCCCTGATCTCGATATCAAGTTTCCCGGCGGCAAGGTCTTTCATCCGCGCCACCACGCTTGCGATAGCACCTGAGATCATGCGCCCGATGAAAAATGCGATGGCAGCACCCAACACAACCGCAGCGATGGCAATACCCATAGTGCTTGCCGAGATGCTGGCCACCTGGGCAGATGCGCGTGGTCCGACCGTGTTTTGAATGTCAACCACACTTTGTAGAACGATGCTGTAACCGTTAGCCAGCTGTGGACCTATGGTGTCCAGTTGGTTGCTCAGGATAGTGTTACGATCGGTGATAATCGTAACAATCTCTGCGAAGTGGCCTTCAAAGCCATCGAAACCAGCATTGAAGGCGTCCAAAGAGCTTGCTAGCGTCGACCCGCGTACGAACCGTCCAAGTGTTTCAGCGTTGGTTTTGGCCAGTTCAATCTCGGCAAAAGTGCGCTCTTGGTCTTCAAGGTTGTTCTGCAGCAGATATTTCTCGCCATAGTAACGCGCTAGCATCAGGTGCTGCTGGACAACACCTGCCAGATAGGCCGCATCGGCATTACCACCATTATAGGCATCACCCATAAGTGTGCTGACCGCTGACCGAGCTTCGCGGCCGCTACTATTTAGCTGTGGCACAAGATTGTTTCGTCGGTTTTGCAGCTCAACAACGCTTGAAAAAGCACTTTGGTAAGTAAGCGCGGCGTCATTGAGTTCGGCGACGATCTGGCCCTTTTCCGGGTCGGATATAAAGGCGACCAGCTCGCTTTTAAGATCAATCAGTTGCTCAATGGATGCTGTAACGCGCTGTGCAGCTTCTTCTGAGTTCGCAACGCGAAACTGCATGACAGCCAAACGTGTTTCCAACAGCGTGGCATTGGCTTCATTGACCAACAGACTTTCACGCGCTGCCTGACGATAGTCACCAAAATCGCTGCCTATTGTCGACGTGCCCTGCAAGGCCATCCCAGCCAAAATGACCATCAAAGTCAAAACCAGACCAAACCCGGCAAAAATCATATTTTTCAGTGAGAGCGCTTTGAGCACGACATGTATCCTTCCCAAATCATTATCGGATAAATATACAACCTATCCGAGTATTTGTGGGAAAATGCCGGTGCCGCCCTAAAATTGAGTTAATGGGTAAAATAAAATCTAAGACTAATGTCGAGTTTTATCAGTTTCACCGCCAAAACCGTCAATTTCTGACGTAACGTCAGGTTCGAGCATGCCCTCGCTATCATCGCCAGCCTGATTGCCAGGGATGAAATAACTTCCGCTCAACCACCGGTTGAGGTCTACATCCTTGCAGCGCTTTGAGCAAAATGGAGCAATGTCGTTGGCTGGTGCCGCTGGCAAAGGTTTGCTGCAAACTGGGCAGGGTGTCTTGGTACGCGTCTGGCTCATGCAGACTGCGCTTCCGGGGCAGTCTCCTGCCAGGCTTCAATGATCGGCAACCCATTGCCGGTGAGCATTTGCGCTGTCTCATAAAGCGGCAGACCCATCACAGCGCTGTAAGAGCCGGTGAGCTGCACAACAAAAGCTCCAGCGCTACCTTGGATAGCATAGCCGCCTGCCTTGCCATCCCACTCCATAGTGGAAAGATAGGCGGCAATTTCGGCCCGTGAAAGTCGCTTGAACCGCACGCGTGTTTCAATCAGGCGGCTGTGCAAATTGTCTTTGGGATCAACCAATGCGATGCCCGTATAGACACGGTGAGCACGGCCCGATAGCAGTTCCAGACAACGCTGCGCCTGCTCGCGCGTTTCTGCCTTAGGCAGAATACGTCGTCCCACGGCCACCACTGTGTCGGCAGCCAACACAAGCGCACCATGATAGTCGTCTTCCACCGCTAGTCGACGCTGCGAGGTGAGCGCTTTTGTTCGCGCCAAGCGCACCGCAAGGTTGCGCGGCTGCTCCATGCGCTGCGGCGCTTCGTCCACATAGGCAGGCTCTAATCGATCAGGAACAAGCCCTATCTGTTCCAACAGTGATAGCCGTCGTGGGGACGACGATGCCAACACCAGTTTAGGCCAGTTACGGTCAGAGGAAGACAGCATCGAGGGTAAGTCCTGTCGGGTACACTAAACGCATCGAAAGGGCCGTATACTCACCCTTTTTCCAGGCAAGCTATGGGCCATAACCAATATGCGGTTAGCCTACTTGTAGCGATAGGTGATACGACCCTTGGTCAGGTCATAGGGTGTCATTTCTACCAACACCTTATCACCTGCAAGCACACGAATGCGGTTCTTGCGCATGCGGCCAGCGGTGTGGGCAACGATCTCATGTTCATTTTCAAGCTTCACGCGAAACGTCGCGTTGGGGAGGAGTTCGGTAACAACACCTGGAAACTCCAATACTTCTTCTTTTGTCATACGGTTCCTGTTTGTGGGAGCGCGGGTGGCCCATACGTCCGTGTGCCGCGCGATGTAGCCGAAAAGTGCCAACAAGTGAAGACTTGGCTGTGTTTAGCATTTTATAAAATGCATTTGGGCAATGGCCAAAGGGACAATTGGAGTTCCGATTAGAGATCAGAAAACCTTGATGTAATACGTTTAGCCAGCCCATCTCGCATTGATCTGTAGGCCGTTAAGATATGCTCTCGCGAGCCCTGAACAAGGGTTGGATCAACTGTCGGCCAATATTCAACATCAACGGCCTGGTCTCGTGTCAACTCCAGTGCGCGGTGATGCGCCTCTGGCGCTAGCGTGATGATGAGATCAAAAAAACTATCCTCAATGTCCTCAAAGGTGCGCGGGCGGTGCTTGGCAAGGTCCAGTCCCATCTCCTCCATAATAGCCACGGTAAAGGGGTCTGCCTCGCCTGCGCGCACACCTGCTGATTGGATATAAAATTTGCCTGGTACCAAGTGTTTGGCCAGCAATTCAGCAACTGGCGAGCGCACCGCATTCATCGAACAAGCAAAAAGCACCGATCCAGGAACTGTGGCTGCACCCGGCCCAGTCCCTGGAGGCGCAAGCCCTGGTATATCGTCGATAGGTGGAAGCGGGGCCACCGGCGAGCCTCAACCCTTCCAGTGCAACACGCAGACCAACGTGAACAAGCGTCGCGCGGTTTCAAAGTCGATGGTAATTTTACCCGCCAGTCGTTCCATCAACAGCGTGGAGCCATCATTATGCAAACCACGGCGCCCCATATCGATCGCTTCGATCTGGCTTGGGCTGGCAGTTTTAATGGCCTCGTAATAGCTATCGCAAATCAGGTGATAATCTTTCACGGCTCGCCTTAGTGGGGACAGCGAGAGCATGTGTGCAGCTATCGGCGTTTCATTGGCGCTATCGCGCACATCAAAAACCAAACGCCGCTCCACCACTGCCAAGTTAAGTGTGTAGGGGCCGCTGTTTCTCTCAGGCAGCTCAAAGCTGTTTTCTTCGATCAGATCATGGATCGCGACTTGGCGCTCATGGTCGATACTTGGGCTTGAGCGGCCAATGGAAACCTCATCGATCACAACAGCAATCAGCCGATTTGGGCTTTTGGCCTTTGGCACGGCATCATTGGCGGTGTGATTTTCGTCGGGCAGCATAGCGTTCTCTTAGAGCAATCGGTGGGGGCATCACTTAATAATGGTGGTAACCCAAGAACGCGCTGTGTGCTTAGGTTTGGTTGGACCGTATGGCAACTGAATGGGCATGGCCCGTCAACCCCTCCGTCCGCGCCAGAGTAATGGCAGCAGGGCCAAGTTTGGCCAGTGCGTCAGGGGTGCAGGAGAGCACAGAAGTGCGCTTAATGAAGTCCAGCACCGATAGGCCGGATGAGAACTTGGCCGAACGAGCGGTAGGCAACACATGGTTAGAGCCGCCCACATAGTCACCAATGGCTTCCGGTGTGTGGTGCCCTAGGAACACCGCGCCAGCATGACGAATGCCCTCTAGCATGTCCTCAGGGTCCTCAACTGCAAGCTCTAAATGTTCAGCAGCAATGCGGTTGGCAAGTTCTACCGCCTCATTGCGGCTGTGCGCCCGGATGATTGCCCCATAATCGCGCCAACTGACGCTTGCGATAGGGCGGCGCTTTAGCTCAACTATCTGGCTGCTTACAGCCAGCGCAATTGCATCACCAAGATCCTCATCCAGTGTAATCACAATGGACTGCGCCGCCTCATCATGTTCGGCCTGCGCCAATAGGTCTGCGGCTACCCATTGCGGGTTGGCCGTTTCATCGGCAATCACCAACACTTCTGAAGGCCCGGCGATCATATCGATGCCCACCGTGCCAAACACGGCGCGTTTGGCCGCTGCTACATAGGCGTTGCCTGGGCCTACAATCTTGGACACTGGCGCAATGGTCTGTGTGCCATAAGCCAATGCCCCCACAGCCTGCGCCCCGCCTATGCGATAAATCTCATCCACGCCACCGCGTTTGGCCGCTGCAAGAACCGCGGGATTGGTAACGCCATAGGGTGTGGGTACCACCATAACCACGCGGCCAACGCCGGCCACTTTAGCGGGGATGGCGTTCATCAAAACAGAGGATGGATAGCTTGCCGTGCCTCCAGGCACATACAGCCCTACGGCATCGAGCGGTGTCCATCGTGAGGCAAGCGTTACACCAAGCGAGTCGGTGTACTTGTCGTTCTTTGGCATTTGACGATCATGGTGCGCTTCAATGCGTTGTGCTGCCAAATCAAGCGCGGCGCGAACGTCCACACTCACCTCTGCGCAGGCACGCTCTATCTCGTCATCCGTTACCTGCATGGTTTCGGGCGAAATGGGCAGTTTATCAAATTCTGCTGTTAGCTCGCAGACAGCCACATCACCGCGCTCACGCACATCTGCCAAGATGGTGTCCACAACCTCACGCACATCGCTTGCTTCTTCGCGCTTGGCAGCAAGAAGGGCGGTGAATTCAGCTTCAAAATCGGGCTGGCCTGTGTCGAGGCGCAAAGGCATAGGCAGGGTCTCAAAGGTTGGTATGAAAGGATGCGGCGCTACTAGAGCCTACGCGTTGTATTGGCTAACTGGATGTGCCGTCTGGATGCTGCGGTATAGACTGTGTGGTCCATGCGCCGCCAAGATCTGACATGGCAAGCTCCAGGCACTCAACATGAAGTCGCACCGTGGCACCGCCAGCAAAGGCCAGCATGACAACACCTGATGGTTGATCTGTCATTTCAAAACCAATCGACAGCAGTTCCAGCACATCATCAGGCCGCTTAAGATCGATGCCAGCAATTTCAGCCTTCAATGTTCGGGTGATTTGCAGGCCAGTGCGCCGCCGTTCATAGGGCGGCTTTTTACGTGCGGCGTTCACTTCCCAGGCAAATCGATTGCTGACCATGGCAAAGCGTTTTTCCGCTGGCAGAAAGGTCATCTCGCCAGTTTTAACAATCGCATCTTGCATGGCAGCTGAGATAACGGCCAGATCATCGCCATCAAAGGCTGCCAACTTGAGAAGGTTCGGCGTGTCGTTCATCGTTGGAGTGGCCCCACTAACCCGCCATACGCTCAATCTGAGCACCGCAGGCTGAGAGTTTTTCTTCCAAATTCTCAAAGCCCCGATCCAGATGATAAACGCGGCCAACAGTTGTTTCACCTTCGGCTGCAAGGCCTGCAATAACAAGGGAAACAGATGCGCGAAGGTCCGTTGCCATCACTTCGGCACCAGCAAGCGTTGGCTGTCCATCAATATAGGCGTGTTGGCCATCCAAGCGGATGGCTGCGCCTAGGCGCGCAAGTTCGGCCACATGCATGAAACGGTTTTCAAAAATTGTCTCTTTAATGGTCGATGTGCCCTGCGCTTTTGTCATCAGCGCCATAAGCTGAGCCTGCAGATCTGTGGGGAAACCAGGGAACGGTTCAGTGGTCACATTGACGGGGGAAAGGCCATTGCCATTGCGTGATACCGTCAGTGTGTTTTCGCCACGTTCAATGGAAACACCGGCAGCTTCCAATGTATCAAGCGCGGCGCCGAGATGCTCAGTGCGTGTTCCGGTTAGGGTCACTTTGCCGCCGGTCATCGCAACGGCCATGGCGTATGTGCCGGTCTCAATGCGGTCCGGCACAACCGAGTGCTCTGCACCGTGCAGCACATCCACACCCTGAACGCGAATGGTGCGTGTGCCTGCGCCTTCTATTTTTGCGCCCATGGCATTGAGGCAATCAGCGACATCCACAACTTCCGGCTCACTGGCGGCATTTTCAATCACGCTTTCACCGCGTGCTAAGGCAGCTGCCATCATCGCAACATGGGTCGCGCCCACTGAGACGCGTGGGAAGGATATGCGATTGCCAACAAGGCCATTTTTGGCCTGCGCCAACACATAGCCTTGCTCAATTTCAATATCTGCGCCCAGTGCGCTTAGCGCATCGAGGAAGAAATCCACTGGACGGGTACCAATCGCGCAGCCGCCAGGCAAAGATACGCGCGCCTCGCCCATACGCGCCAATAGAGGCCCAATAACCCAAAAACTCGCCCTCATACGACGCACCAGATCGTACGGTGCTGTGGTGTCGACAATTTCCTTGGCCGTTAGGTTGACCGTTGATCCATGCGTGCGCGCTGAACCTGGTCGGCGACCGGCAACAGCATAATCAACGCCGTGATTGCCCAAGATGCGTGAAAGCGTAACCACATCTTGCAAGCCTGGCACATTGTGCAAGGTTAGCGTTTCAGCGGTGGCAAGGCTCGCTATCATCAGCGGAAGAGTGGCGTTTTTAGCGCCAGAAATTGGGATGGTACCGTTCAGCGTGTTGCCACCGATGATGCGGATTTTGTCCATGGTCAAATCTCTTAACTTTAAGGTGCAGCGCGCGGTGTACGGCCAATCAGCCCTAGACACAAGAATAGCAGCGGTAACAAGGCAAGCTGATTGGTTACAGGGTAAAGGCGGGCAGCCTCAGTCCAGTTTGTCCGTTAGGTCTCGTCTTTGAGTTGATCAAAGACCGAGCTTTCCTTTTTGCCAACGGCTTTGCCGCCGCGCCGCGCACCAGACTGTTGCTTGCGTTTGGCAAGATTGGCGCGCAGGGCCGCCGCGCGTGGGTCATCCATTTCCTCAGCATTGCTGGCTTTGTCAGTTGTGTTTTTCTTTTCGGTGGGTTCAATCATACCATGTCTTGCTGCATTTGATTGACGAGAGGGGGTGCTCTGGATGCTGGATATAGGACTGCTGGCAAAGGATGCCAATGATGTTTGGCCGCTGCCAAATTGAGACGTGGTGATCGACGAGTTTTCCCTTGACCACGCCCCTTGTGCGCCCGTATGGCCTGTGGCATCACGCGCCTCGCATAATTGCTGCCGTAGCTCAGGGGTAGAGCACTCCCTTGGTAAGGGAGAGGCCGAGAGTTCGAATCTCTCCGGCAGCACCA
>JBGCDM010000088.1:0-4518 GCA_045105395.1 Devosiaceae bacterium
GGATGGGATCAAGCCCGGTGAGAATGACCGCACCGAACATGGCATACGCCCCTAGGCCAACGAACGCTTGCTGGCCGATGGAAACCAGTCCGCCATAGCCAGCCAGCAAGTTCCAAAACTGCGCCAGCACCAGCATGGTGAGAATGAAGAACATGTCCTGGATCAGGCTGCGCGAGGCAAAAGCTGGCAGCGCGACCAGTACGACAACCAAGATAAGCGCCAGGATGCCTGCGATCTTGGAGGCTTGCGTACCGGTGTGAACGGCATACGGTGTTGTGTGTTCGCTCATCTCGCCGCTCCCTAATCCACTGCCCGTGGGAACAACCCACGCGGCTTGATCAGCAACACAATGAGGAAGGCCACATGGCCCGCCAGGATCTGCCATTCGGGGTTGATTGCCGCGCCAACGGTTTGCGCCACGCCGATGATGATGCCGCCCAAAAGCGTGCCCCATAGCGAGCCAAGCCCGCCGATGATCACCGCCTCAAACGCGTAAATCAGACGCGCTGGGCCGATGTTGGGATCGAAGTTGGACCGCATGCCAAGATACAGCGCCGCAATGGTGACAATGATCATCGCGATGCCAGTGGCCTTGGCGAAGATGTTGGCAGGCTTGATGCCCATCAGGCTGGCGGTCGTGGGATCATCGGATGTGGCGCGGAAAGCCCGCCCAAGCTCTGTGCGGTAGAACAGCCAGTTGAGCGCAACAATCACCAACACCGCCGAGCCGAAGGTGAGCAGCGGCAGCACGCCTAAATTGATGCCTGCCACCTGCACCGATGCGGTGGAAAGCGTGCCAGTGGGCAGGCGTTGGCTGTCAGCGGAGAAGCCCTCCAAAAGCGCGTTTTGCAGCACCACAGACAGGCCGAATGTGACGAGCAGCGGCGGTAGAATATCCTCGCCCAGCACCCGGTTGAGCATATATTTTTGCAGGCCATAACCCAGCATAAACATGAAGGGAATCGCGATGGCGGCGGCAAGAAAAGGCGACAGCCCTGTCATCGTGACCAGAAGCAGGATCAGGTAGGCGCCCATCACGATAAGGTCGCCATGGGCAAGGTTTACCAGCCGCATAATGCCGAAAACGAGGCTAAGGCCAGCGGCGAAAAGTGCATATAGCCCACCCAGCAAAATGCCCTGAATAACTGTATCAATCCAGATCATGCCGCTGCTCCAAAGTAGGCGTTGTGGATGGCCTCGCGAGAGAGTTCATCTGGCGTGCCTGATAGCGTGACCCGGCCCTCCATCATGCAGTAGACGCGATCAGCGACCTGCATTGCCTGGCCAATGTCTTGCTCAACGACGATGAGCGATGCGCCAGCTTCCTTGATTTTGGGAACCGCCTTGTAGATGTCGCGGATCACCACTGGTGCTAGGCCCAGCGAGATTTCATCGCACAACAGCACACGCGGATTGCTCATCAGCGCGCGGCCAATGGCAACCATTTGTTGCTGCCCGCCGGAAAGTGCCGTGCCGGGATTGTTGCGGCGCTCTTTGAGGATCGGAAACAGGTCGTAAATGCTGTCTAAGTTCCAGTGGCCGCTGATCTTGCGGCCATAGGTGCCGATCAACAGGTTCTCTTCCACCGACAGCGAGGGGAACAGTTTGCGGCCCTCGGGCACCATCGCCACGCCGCCGGCCATAATGGCGTCAGCGTCGGTACTACCGATACGAGCGCCGTCGAAGCGCACCGCATCGGCGGCATTGGTCAGCACACCTGCGATGGAGCGCATGAGCGTGGTTTTGCCAGCGCCATTAGCGCCGATGATGGCGATGGTCTCACCGTCATTCAGTTCGATATCTACGCCGAAAAGCGCTTGAAAATCGCCGTAATGCGCTGTGAGATTGTGCGTTGAAAGCAAGGCCATCAGACGTCGATCCCCAGATAAATTTCTTTGACTTCGCGGGAGTCCATGATCGCGTCGGGGTCACCGATACCGATGATCTTGCCAAAATCGAGCACCAGAAGCCGGTTCACGACCGAGGTGAGCGCGTGCAGCACATGCTCGATCCAGATGATGGTCACGCCCTCTGCGTGGATGGCTTTGATGGTTTCCACCAGCGCATGACACTCACCTTCGGTCAGCCCACCTGCAATTTCATCAAGCAGCAAGAGCTTGGGGTGCGTGGCCATGGCGCGGGCAAGCTCCAACCGCTTGCGTTCCAATAGCGATAGCGATCCAGAGGTCTGGTTGGCGCGGTGAATAAGCTCGGTGCGCTCCAGGATCACCGCACATTCTCGCATCACCTCGGCTTCGGAATGTCTGCGCCCATGCGTGGCAGCCACCACCAGGTTCTCGTAAACGGTAAGGTGCGTGAACGGCTGTGGGATTTGAAACGAGCGCCCAACACCGGATATACAGCGCTGCATGGCGGGCACGCGGGTGACATCGCGGCCCTCAAAATGCACTGAACCCTTGTCGGCGGGGATGTTACCGGTGATCAGGTTGAACAGCGTGGACTTACCCGCGCCATTGGGCCCAATAATGCCAAGGGCCTGGCCCTCTGGCACTTCAAAGGACACATCGTCGGTCACTTTGAGGGCGCCGAAGCTTTTCGACACGTTCTGCAAGGCAAGCATCGTCATAGCGCACCTATCCAGTGAGCGGTTGCAAGACAAAGAATTGAACGGACTGCCCGGACCGTATGCGGCCCGGGCATTGGGAGGACTTAGGAAATTTCTTCCATCATGCCGCCGGTTGGGATCGATGGTTGATCGGAATTGTCCACGATCACCAGATCGTAGCCACCACCATCTTTCAGGCGCCACTGACCACCGACCAGCGGGGTTTTGGCGATGTTGCGCGCCGCAAAGGGTGGCAAGCCTGCGCCATTGAAGGCAATCGGGCCAACAATGGTGTTGAGGTTGGACGCACCAATCGCCTCGGCCACAGCGTCTCCGTCGCCGCTATCATCCACGCGGCCCATCACATCCACAGCCAGCTCAAACAACGCGTGCACAAAGCCGATTGGCTGCGTCCACGGATTGCCGGTTTCGCCCGTGTAGGCCTCAGCCACCTGGCCAGCAGACAGCCCATTGATAGAGGATGAGAACGGATGGCTTGGTGACCACCAAACCTCTGAGGAAAGGTTGTGGCCGGTGTCGCCCAACGCTTCCACAGCCTGCGGGAACAGGATCGCCTTACCGATGGAGGCGGCTTTGGGGTTGAAGCCCTGCTGCTTGGCCTGGTTCCAGAAGGTGGTGAAATCTGGCGGGATCGGCACACCTGTTACGATCTCAACATTGCCTTGCTTGAAGGCGTTGATTTGGGCGGTGAAGTCGTCGGTTAGGTTCTGGTAGCGGCCTGGATCGGTGAGCGTATAGCCCTGCGCATCCAGTACCGGTGGGAATCCAACATTGGGGTCACCCCAAGCATTGCCGTCGCCATCATTGGGGAAGAGGCCGCCAACGGACTTGTTTGTGTCCAGTTGCGCCCACATAGCGGTGAACACAGAGATCACATCTTCAAGGCCCCAGAAGAAGTGGTAGGCATAGTCAAACGGCTCCCAACTTTCTGGATTGCCGGGGTTGCCCTGCTGGCCAATAAACCATGGCTGCCAGGGTGCCACGGTGGAAATAACCGGCACGCCTTCAAATTCTGCTGTGGTGGCCACAGGGTTGGTCGTCTCTGGCGTTGAGGCAACCAGAAGCATGTCCACTTCGTCGTCGATGATCAGTTCCTGCGCCACATCAGCAGCGCGGTTGGGGTTGGATTGGCTGTCTTTGACGATCACCTCAAAGTTCTCGGCAACTGCGGACTGGGCAAAGTTGGAAAGGATGAAACTGTCTGCCTCAGCAAAGGCGGCCAGCGGACCTGACTGCGGGCTGACATAGCCAAGCTTGATTTTTGCCCCTTGCGCAATGGCTGGCATTGGGAACGCGCTGACGGCGGCTGCAGCGGCGGTGCTTTTGAGAAGTGTACGGCGAGTAATCATGTCATCCTCCCAGATGATTGGTGGTGTTTTTTGATTTAGAGAACGGGGGTGTCACCGGCCCAGGCCGCTTGAAGCAGAACGCGAATGGCCTCGCGCTCCACAGGCCGTGGATTGGGATAGGGTTTGCTGGTGGCAAGATCGGCGGCCTTATCGAGGTCGCTTTCTTTCAAGCCAAGGTCGCGCAGCGCCATCGGCGCACCGACAGATTGCGCAAAAGCATGCAAGCTTGCACCTGAATTGGTCCCGCCAAGAATATCGCAAATGGGCTGCAACTGGTCGGCAACAGCGCGCGCATTGTAGGCAATGGCGTGTGGCAGAACGATTGCGTGCGTTTCAGCGTGTGGCAGATCAAAGGAACCGCCCAGCGTGTGGCAAAGCTTGTGATGCAATGCCATGCCCACTTGGCCAAGCACGGTGCCGCAGAGCCACGCCCCGTATAGGGTCTCGCCGCGTGCATCCAAATCGCTTGGGTTGTCGATGACCTTGGGCAGGGCACGCTGGAAGGCGGAAAGCCCCTCAATGGCCAGCATGGTCGAAACAGGGTTTCGGTTGACTGCGTAAAGCGCCTCAGCGGCGTGTGCC
>JBGCDM010000089.1:0-21048 GCA_045105395.1 Devosiaceae bacterium
GGGTGATACATAGGCCGCCTTGAAAAAGTTGGGAAGGCGCAGAAACGGCTTCATCACGACATTTCGGGCCTTTGAGTCACCAACTGGTTGATAAACCATGCCCACCCACGACCGTTTGCGGCGGTAGACTTCAGACTGTGAACCTGCGATCTTTTGGGCACCCGCCACGCTTGCGTGCTGATTTGAAAATCACGCCGGACCTACCGCCTCCATGCAAACTGTTGAATCCTTTACCGACTTACTGCCCTATGATCTGGCTGTTCCGATCATGCAAACGGTTCCGTTTGTCTTCAGCTCACCGCATTCTGGCACGTCCTATCCGCGCTCTTTTCTGGAAACCTCGCAGCTTGCGACACTGGATTTGCGCCGATCAGAAGACACCTATGTTGACCGCCTCATTGTACCTGCTGTCACCAAAGGCGCCCCAACGATCGCCGCGCGTTTTCCGCGTTGCTATTGCGATGTGAACCGCGAACCTTACGAGCTTGATCCGCGCATGTTTGTGGACAACGTGCCACCCTTCGCCAACACAGCATCGCTGCGGGTGGCCAGCGGCCTAGGCACCGTGCCGCGCGTTGTTGGCGACAGACAGCCAATTTATCGCCGCAAAATCCAGGTTGCCGATGCGCTGGAGCGTATTGAGCAACTCTACAAGCCCTATCACAGCGCACTGCGCCGCGCGTTGGCGCAGACCCATGTGCGCTTTGGCGCCTCAGTTCTGATCGATTGCCACTCCATGCCATCGCTCATTCGCACCGCCAATGGCACGTTGAGCACAGATTTTGTTATTGGCGACCGCTTTGGCGCAAGCTGCGCACCGCAAATCGCAGACACCATTGTGGAAAGCCTGCGCAGCCTCGGTTTCACCGTGGCGCGTAACAAGCCCTATGCGGGCGGCTTCATTACCGAGCATTATGGACGACCCGATAAAGGCATCCATGCGGTGCAAATTGAGATCAATCGCGGGCTCTACATGAATGAGCGCACGCTTGTGCCCAATGCCGGCTTCAACGCCGTTATCGATGCGCTGAGCGAAACCATGGACGCGCTGTTTTGTCTTGATGTTGAAACGCTCGTTCCACTGGATCGTGCAGCCGCCGAATAGTCCAAGCCCCAAAAGACAAAAAGCTCCGACATGCCCAACCATGCTAAGGATCGGACAAAAAAAAGCCGTCCGACACGAAGTCGAACGGCTCAAGTCTAGGGAGGAAACGCCCAAGAAGGGCATTGCGTCACGCCGGGAGGGCCATGACGCAGTGCAAAAATGATGTGTGCAGTGCAATATGTCAAGAAGATCCAAGCGATTATTGACCATTTGCTCAAAAATCGCGCGTATTTTTTCAGCACCGAAAAAATATGTCGCATCCCACCCAACATCTTGCAACAAATGACGCTGAAATTATAATTTTATTGCGCAATCATCCCGGCAATTGCCCCTTCCTGATCGCCGTGGCATGGCCATTTGCAGCATAATGAGGCGCTAGCGGAAAAGGCTGAGCAGCATGGCAGCAAGTATAGATGATGAGACCAGCGCGCGCGCGGCTCTGTTTGAGCCTATAAAGGCCATTGCACGCGAGGTAACGCTGCCTGCCTTTCGGGCCGATATCGCTGTTGAAAACAAGCTGGCTGGCGAGGATGGATTTGATCCTGTTACCGCCGCCGATATGGGCTGCGAAGAGGCGATCCGAGCCCTGATTGAAACCCACTTTCCGCAGGACGGTATTTTTGGCGAAGAGTTTAGCAATGTGCGCCTGGATGCACCCTTCATCTGGGTGATCGATCCCATTGATGGAACGCGCGCCTTTGTATCCGGCGTTCCACTCTGGGGTACGTTGGTTGGCCTGACACATACTGGCTTACCGGTCGCGGGCCTTGGGTATCAACCGTTTATTGGGGAGGCTTTCAGTGCTGTTCAGCATAAGGGTGCACACTGGAGGAAGGGCGAGGCAACCAAAACCCTGCGTACGCGCCCGTGCCATACAATGGGCGGCGCTACCCTCATGACCACCACGCCTGCGCTCTTCAACGCGCAGGAGCGCACTGTTTATGACATGCTGGAACAACAGGTGCGAAGCGTACGCTACGGGACCGATTGGTACAGCTACGCTCTCATTGCGGCTGGAACAGTGGATATCGTGGTGGAAAGCGGCCTAAGCCCCTATGATATTCTGGCACTTATCCCAATCGTTGAAGCGGCCGGTGGCAGCATAGTCGACTGGCGCGGCAAGCCCATCACCAACATCACAGATAGTTTCAGCGGGCAGGTGATAGCGGTGGGCGATCCATCACTTTTGCCAAGCGTTACGGCAATACTCGCCCCAGCCGCATGCTAAAGCAGCGACACATCAAAATTTTCCAGCGAGCGCTGAAGGTTGCCTGAACGCAGCTCCGGCACCGAAAAATAGGCCTCGCTTGCAGCCAAGAAAAGATCACGCACACCATCGCGCTCAAACATCGGTTCATGCTTGGAGCGCGGCAGGCGCAGCAATGTTGCCGTAGGCACCGCAGCCGCCAAGCGTTCAATGGCGTCAGGCGAAACGATATCATCAGCACCCGCCTGCACAAACATGCAAGGCGTTTTGATGCGATCCAAAAACGGCTGATCCCACACACGGGCCATTCCGCCGGCCATGCGGTGCAGCCAGCCGAAGGTTGGCCCGCCCAACCCTAAATCTGGATGATCGGCCAGCATGTCTGACACTTTGCTGTAACGGCTTGGGTCTGAGGTTACCGGATTGTCCTTAAACGCCCCTGAACCAGAAAGCGTTTCGCCCACAGAAGGGGGGAACGACTGGCCCAAACCAAGGCGGGTTGCCCACTTGGAGCCACGCGCAATTGTCTCATGCGATGCGGTGCTAACATTGTAGCGAAGCAGGGGTACAGACAGCACCATCCTGTCAAACCAGAGCGGCTTGCGCACCAGCATATGCAGCGCGATCAACCCACCCATAGAGTGGGCAAGGCCCATCATCGGTAGCGGACAATCGGGCAGCACGCCTTTTTCGATCACGATCTGCAAATCACGCACATAAGCATCAAAATCGTGGATGTGGCCCTTGCGTGGCTGGTCACGAAGCACCCGGCTTGATAGCCCCTGCCCGCGCCAATCAAAGGTAACAACCACGAAGCCCAGGCCAACATAGTGGGCAATGATATCGGCGTATTTTTCAATGAATTCGCCGCGTCCATGCATCAGGATCAGCGTGCCAAGCTGCATGCCAAGCGGGCGGAAATGAGCAACACGCACCCGGGCGTTGCGGCGCAAACCAACCGACAGATAAAACACCCGGTGCAAGCGCTGCATGGGCATGCCGTCCACCCAATACAAAAACGCCCCATCCTCACCTTGCACGGTTTCGGGGCGCTCAACATCATCAGCCATTTTGGGTTGTACAACAGCCATACCGCTCTCTTGCCCCAGTCTTATGGGGCTTGCAACCAGACAGGAAAAGAAGCTGCTAACCGCGCAGGCTAAGAGCCTGCTGCATCGCACGTTCCAACGCCACAAATGTTGCCTGATCAAGCGATTGGGTAACATTGAAACGCAAAAAACTAGCCGATCCTTCGTTTAGGCTAAACGCCTGCCCTGGCGCCAAAACCACGCCCAGCGCCAATGCATGGCGCGCAACGCTGGCCGCATCCAAACCGTCAGGCAGTTGGCACCACAAAAACATGCCTGCTTTTGGCTCAATGGTATGCACAACGCCTAAAGATCGGAGCTTTGCGCTCACCCTGCCACGGGCATCAGAAAGCCGGCCCTTTACAGCGTTCATGTGCCTGCGATACGCGCCATCGCTTAGCAGCCTAAAAACAAGATCAGCAGAAAACGCCCCGCCACCAAACGACGTGGCAAGCTTCAAATCGACCAGCGCTTCAATCCAATCCTTGCGCGCCGCGATATAGCCACACCGAACAGCAGCAGAGAGCGTTTTGGAAAAGCTGCCAATGTGAATGACACGGTCCAAACCATCAAATGCGGCAAGTCGTGGCGATAGCTCATGCTCAAAGTCAGCAAAAATATCATCTTCAATGATCAGCACATCATGCTGTTCAGCAAGCTTCAGCACCCGGTGCGCAACCACCGGCGACAAGCTCGCGCCTGTTGGATTATGCAGCGCAGAATTGGTGATATAGAGCCTGACAGGATGCTCTTGTAGCACAGTTTCCAGCTGCCCCACATCAGGGCCAGTTTGTGTGTAGGCAACACTGACCGTGTTAACGCGATGGGCCCGTAGCATAGCGTGAAAGTTGAAGTAGCACGGATCATCAAGCAGCACGGTATCGCCAGGCTTGAGAAAAAACCGGCAAATCAAATCAACAGCCTGCGTGCCAGACTCCGTTAGCATAATTTGCTGTGGCGGAGCCTCAATAGCGCGCTCGGCCATGCGCCTTGACAAAAGCTGTCGAAGCGCTGGTAGGCCATGCGGAGTTGCATAATCTGCAAGGCCTATCCCGTCTTGGCGCGCCAGAGCTCGCATCGCTTTAGCGATGTCAGCTTCTGGCATCCATGAGGCAGGCAGCCAGCCACAACCAGGTTTTAAAAGCGCTTCATCCTGATCCAGCGATCGCCGCGTCATCCATACCGGATCGACATCGCGCTGCGCGTGACGATCATCAGGCACCAGCGATAAAGGCGGCAGATGACCTGCGGCATAGAACCCTGAGCCACGGCGAGCAGAAATCTCACCGTGCGCCACCAACCGGTCATAAGCCTCAACAACGGTGGATTTGGAGACACCAAGCCGCTGCGCTTGAGCACGAATTGAGGCCAGCTTAGAACCAGGCGCAATCTGTTGACTGTCAATCTGGCGGCGCACCGTAGCCATCACCTGCTCAATCCGGGAATGCCCAACTTCCACTTCGCTCAAACTCATCCGTATCTCTTTTTGCACCAGTACAGTTTCCTAAAATTGTACTGCTTTGTATCTGGAATAACCAGCGCTCGGACCTGCTTTGTTGTACGCCACGGAGGACACAATGAACGACAGCAAGAGCGGCTGGATCTACGGACTAATTGGCGTTGTTATTTTCAGCGGTTCGCTGCCAGCAACACGCGTGGCGGTGGCAGATTTTGATCCGCTTTTTCTCACATGTCTTCGCGCCGCATTGGCAGGGCTTCTGGCGCTCCTTACACTTTTACTTCTGCGCCAAAGGCGCCCGGCGCGCGCCGATATCACCTCTCTGCTGGTGGTGGCGTTCGGCGTGGTGATCGGCTTTCCCTTGCTTACCGCATTGGCGCTAGAGCACATCACCTCTGCCCGCTCGATCGTGTTTATAGGGTTGCTGCCGCTAGCCACGGCTCTGTTCGGCGCGCTGCGCGCCGGTGATCGTCCGCACCCAGCGTTCTGGTTTTTCTCACTGGCTGGCAGCGCATGCGTGGCAGGCTTTGCCCTCACCCAAGGATCCTCCGCCTCGCTGGTCGGCGATGGGTTGATGGTTGGCGCCATCATCATTTGCGGTTTGGGTTATGCAGAAGGCGGCAAGCTTGCGCGCAAACTTGGCGGTTGGCAGGTCATTTCATGGGCCTTGGTTTTGTCCCTGCCGCTTACCCTGATGCTGGCCTTCATCACGCGACCAGACACGCTGACCACTATCAGCACACCGGGCTGGGTTTCGCTTGGCTATGTTTCGGTGTTCAGCATGTTTGTTGGGTTTGTGTTCTGGTACCGCGGTCTGGCACAAGGCGGCGTTGCTGCCGTTTCGCAGTTGCAACTGCTGCAACCGTTTTTCGGTTTGCTTCTAGCTGCCGCGCTTCTGCGTGAAGATATCAGTCCGCTTATGGCAGCTGTTAGTGTTGGCGTGGTTGCATGCGTTGCTGGTGCCAAACGCTATTCAACAAGCAGGCAAAACAAAAAGGCTGGCGCCCAATGAGGAGGGGCACCAGCCATGGTCTCAGATAGCCACCTGGAGGGCGGATCGGCGACGCTCTAAGTCCATTCTTTTGGTCACTTGCAAGCCAGCAGAGGCTTATCCGCGACCCCAACGCCAAATGATGTTGCCGTTGAACTTATTGACCGCGATCCGGCGGTAGCCGCGCTGGCCACGGGCTTCAAACACGTAGACCCGGTTACGCTCGCGCAGGAACTGAATGTCCCGGAAGCCTGCCTGGCGCAGTGTGCGGCGGGCATCGCGGCGACGGATTTGATGGCGCTCCTGCACCTGAGGGCGATGCAGCTGGCGTGGCGCCACATGATGCGGCTGAAAGTGCTGACCTTGTGGGCCAAATGTGTACGTGCCTTGCGGCGTGGACCAGCTGAAGAAAAAGCCAGTTGCATTGGCCGCCGTAGCGCCACCAGCAATCGTACCAAGAGCCAGAATACCTGCGATGGCAGCTTTCTTGAAAGATTTGTGGTTCGTCATGATCATCTCCTGCGATGGGTGCTGAGATAAGTTGGGCAGACCGGGTGGTCTTGGTGTTTGCCTCAGCGATGATCACAAGGTAGCGCCAGCCCCCTGAACCCATTTGGAAGCGTGCGTTCATTTTCAGTTCAGGTAAAAATAGGGCACCATTTTTCCCGGTTTTGCTGGTTTTGCGCCCTCTTGAAAATGTACCGGACCATCCTCACTTACCTATTCGAAGGCGCCATAACGGGCCTTTGAACGCCACGGCAGTGGTGATCGCCAGATGGGATCGCCAAGCTTTCGAGCACTGCTGCAGCGTTGAACCAAACCTTGTTGCTTCTTATGGAGAACACTCATGCGTGTAGATTATTCCCCTCTTTATCGTTCCACCGTTGGCTTTGATCGGCTTTTTTCCATGCTCGACCAGCAGGTCTCCGGCGAACAAAACGCCTATCCGCCCTACAATATCGAGCGCACCGGTGAGAATGCCTATCGCATCTCTATGGCGGTCGCCGGTTTTGGCCCCGATGAGCTGCATGTGGAAACCAAGAACCACACGCTGCATGTGAAGGGCGAAAAGGGCGCAGATGTTGCCAGCGACACCCGCGAGATTTTGTATCGCGGCATCGCAGCGCGAAACTTTGAGCGCCGCTTCCAGCTGGCCGACTATGTAGAGGTGACGGGTGCATCTATGGAGAACGGCCTGCTCCACATTGAGCTTAAGCGCGAACTGCCCGAAGCCATGAAACCGCGCAAAATCGCGATTTCCAATGGGACCGGCAGCGGCACGGGCGAGGCAGCAGCCATCGAAGTGGATGCCAAAAAAGCCTAATCGAATTTTATCAGTGATAAACAGGAAAGCCCGGCGTTTGCGTCGGGCTTTTTTGGTTTAAGCCTTTACTTCGAAGGAGCATGACCGCCAAGCTTGCGCCGCCTGGCACTTTGATCTTGACCCTCCCGCTGCGTGGGCGATGCTGCACCAAAACATCGGGAGAACGAAAATGAACAAAACATCCGTGGCAAAGCTAAGCACGCTGCCAGACAGAGATCCGCAATACGCACTGGTCGCAGACGTTGACCTTGTTGTCGTTCGCTTCGCCGATGAAATATCAGTCTTCTACGGCAGATGCTTGCACCGCGGCGCACTCATGTCCGATGGGTTTGTGCGCGGCAACAACCTTATTTGTGGCGTCCACGATTGGGATTACCGCCTCGATACCGGCGTCTCAGAATATGCCAACGAAGAAAAACTGCCCAAGTTTCAGAGTTGGGTTGAGGGCGATGATATCCTGGTTGATGCGGACGAAATAGCTGCCTGGGCGCAGGACAATCCACAACCATTTAATCGTGATGCCTATCTTGGCCTCTATGCCGATACATCCCACGGCACAGCCGAAGAGCCACTGAATGGTTTGATCCAGCAATATGCGCGCGACGGCCTTTCCAAAACCGGGCATCACGGCAAGGTGGAGTCCATGGGCGTGCCGCGCGATGCGCTGCCAAGCTGGGATGACATTCAATTGCTCACCGCGCAGCTGCATACCCCGCCTTTGTTGGATGAAGATGCCGTGGGTACCGATGTCGTGATCGGGCCAAACGCGAAAAAACCCTTGCACCTCAAGATCCCGCTTTTTGTCTCCGACATGTCCTTTGGCGCCTTGTCCGAACCGGCCAAAATTGCGCTTGCGCGTGGCGCCGAACTGGCCGGTACCGGCATCTGCTCGGGCGAGGGTGGCATGTTGCCCGAGGAACAACAGGCGAATTCGCGCTATTTCTATGAGCTTGCATCCTCACGTTTCGGCTTTGATTGGGGCAAACTGGCCAATGTACAAGCCTTCCACTTCAAAGGCGGTCAGGGTGCAAAAACCGGAACTGGTGGGCATCTGCCAGGTGCCAAGAACCAAGGTAAAATTGCGCAGGTTCGCGGCATTCCTGAAGGCGAAGATGCTATTTCGCCACCGCGTTTCCCAGATTGGACCCAGCCGTCGCAAATCAAAGAGTTCGCCGATGAGGTGCGCGAGCGAACCGGAGGCATTCCCATCGGCTACAAGCTTTCCGCTCAGCATATTGAGAAGGATATCGCTGCCGCGCTGGAGGTCGGCGTGGATTACATCATCCTGGATGGGCGCGGTGGCGGCACCGGAGCAGCGCCGATCCTTTTCCGTGATAATATCTCCGTGCCGACCATCCCGGCCCTAGCACGCGCACGCAAACACTTGGATGGCCTTGGTCGCGGCGATGTTTCGCTCGTTATTACAGGGGGCCTGCGTAAACCGGCAGACTTCATCAAAGCCATGGCGCTGGGGGCAGATGCGATTGCGGTTTCCAATTCGGCCATGCAGGCGATCGGCTGTATCGCAATGCGCGCCTGCCACACCAACAATTGCCCGGTCGGCATTGCAACACAAAAGCCGCACCTCGTAAGCCGCATCGTGATTGAGACGTCAGCGCGCCAACTAACAAACTTCTTTGAGGCATCGGTGGAATTAATGCAGGTGATGGCACGCGCCTGCGGCCATGATCACCTGGCCAAATTCAACCTGGATGATCTGACGACCTGGAAGAAGGATATGGCCGCCATATCCGGTGTGGCCTTTGGCGGTGTGGCCTAACGCCATAGTCCAAAACAAAAAGCCCGGCGCGTGCGCCGGGCTTTCTTTGTTTGGCTTAGAAACGGCCGGGGTAAAGCGTCATTAGCCCTGCCAGGTCAGAGTGGCATTGGATGGTGTGGGGGTGTTTGGCGATCATGTCGTTCACAAAGGCCCGCTCATCCTGTTCAACACCTGTCGACTTTGGAGCAACTGGTGATTTGGCTGATCGTGTCGCCAGTTTCATGGCCAAATCATCCAGCCAAGCAGAAATGGAGAAGGAAGGGCGGGCATTTGGGGCTGCAAATGTCTGGCTCATAATCGTATCCTTTGGTGGTCGGTTGAGCCCACCCTAGAGCCGAACGAAAAACACTGGAATCCTACACCGCACTGTGCTGTTCTGCAAAAATGCAGAACAAGTTTAAAGATTGGGGCGATGTCCGTATATTCCTTGCAGTGATGCGCGAAGGTTCCACACTGGCAGCCGCGCGACTCCTCGACATAAACCAGACCACGGTGGCCCGCCGCATCAATGTGCTGGAACACACGCTTGGGCTGAAACTGTTTGAAAAGACCACGCGTGGTGCCTGCCCCACCGATGCCGCCAGGCAACTGGAACCCTTTGCCCAAGCTTTGGCGGACGCAGCGGCAGCCTTTGAAGCGGAAGCGTTGGCGGAAAAACAGCGCCCCAAACCGCCCATCCGCATCACCGCGTTTGATCAAGACCTTATGGGCAATATCGGCAAGGTGGTGACAGCCTTCGTCGACGAAAATCCAGACATTTCCTTTGAATTTATCGCCTCAGAACGCATTCTGGATCTGTGCAAAGGCGAGGCTGATATCGCACTGCGCATGACTGCGGCCATCACGGACGAACGATTGGTGGCTCGCAAGGTAGGCGTCAACTGCTGGACCTACTACGCCTCAAAAACCTATGCCAAAATGCACGGCACGCCAGACGCTTTCACCGAAAATATGGAGCCGCACCGCGTTGCACTGTTCAGCCACATCAAGTCAAACCGGGCCAATGTCATGCGTTGCAGCGGCGCCAACGAAATGATCACGGTCATCAAAAAGGGCCAGGCTATTGGCCCGCTGCCGATCACCGAAGGGGATAGCCAAGCCGATCTTGTGCGGTGTTTTGAGCCGCCAGAAGGGTCAGAGTTGCCAGTGTGGCTGGTCACCTCGCCCGATGCGCACAAACGCGAGGAGGTACGCCGCTTCACCGCATTTGCAGCGCCCATCATCACGAGAAACCTGAAGTCAGCGCAGGTCTAGCTACCCATAAATGCAAAAGCCCGGCGCGTGCGCCGGGCTTTCTTTGTTTCATAGCTGCTAGCAGCCCTAGTGCTTGTACTTCTGGATTTCACCAGATTTCAAACGAGCTGAATAAGAATCCAACTCTTTGCGCACCAGCTTCATTAGGAAATAAAGCGCGAAGATGTTCACCACCGCCATGGCGAAGATCGCCGCGTCGGAGAAATCGATCACCGGACCAAGGCTGGCCGCTGCACCAATAACGATGAACACGCAGAAGATGACCTTGAAGATCAATTCTGAGGTTTTACCCTCACCAAACAGATAGGTCCAAGCCTTCAGGCCGTAGTAGGACCAGGAGATCATGGTGGAGAAGGCAAACAGGACCACCGCCAGTGCCAGCACAAACGGGAACCAACTGATCGCGGAACCAAAGGCTGCTGAGGTGAGGGAAACGCCTGTGTTTCCATCAACAGTTGCCACAGCCGTGCCAGCTTCATTGAGCACATAAAGGCCAGTTTCAGGATCGGTAATCAGCTGCTGCGAGATGATGATCACCAAAGCTGTCATCGTGCAGATAACAACCGTGTCGATCAGCGGCTCAAGCAGGGATACAAACCCTTCGGTGATTGGCTCTTTGGTTTTCACCGCAGAGTGGGCAATGGCCGCGGAGCCAACACCAGCCTCGTTGGAGAAGGCAGCGCGTTTGAAACCTTGGATCAGCGCACCGATGAAACCACCGGCAACACCAAGGCCTGTGAAGGCACCAAGGAAAATCTGGCCAAAGGCCCAGCCAATCATGTCGTAATTGACGATAAGAATGATCAGCGCCGCACCGACATACATGATGCCCATAAACGGAACGACCTTCTCGGTCACATTGGCGATGGATTTGATACCGCCCACAATCACCGCAAACACAACAACCGCAAACACGATGCCGGTGATCCAGCCTGGATAGTCACCCACAATGCCGGAAATCTGCGCATGTGCCTGGTTGGCTTGGAACATGTTGCCGCCGCCCAAGGCACCCAAGATACAGAACACCGAGAACAAGATGGCGAGGATCTTACCGCCTGGCAGGCCCAGCTCATTGAAGCCTTTCGACATATAGTACATCGGGCCACCTGAAACGGTGCCATCAGGGTACTCGTTGCGGTATTTCACGCCCAGCGTACACTCGGTGAACTTCGATGCCATGCCCAAAAGACCGGCAAGGATCATCCAGAAGGTTGCGCCCGGCCCACCGATGGAAACGGCAACGGCCACACCGGCAATATTACCCAGGCCAACTGTGCCCGAAAGAGCGGTTGCAAGTGCCTGGAAGTGGCTAACCTCACCGGCATCATTGGGGTCGGAATAATCGCCCTTCACCAGTGAAATGGAGTGCTTGAAAAAACGCAGCTGCACAAACCCGAAATAGAGCGTGAAAATGGTGGCCGCAACAACCAGCCACATCACGATCCACGGGAAGGAAGTGCCAGGAAACGGCGCAAAGATAAGGCTTACAAATGGGCCTGTTGCAGAGGCAAAAACCTCATTGACCCGTTGATCCAGTGTTGCTGCTTCCTGCGCCAAAGCTGGGGAGGCAGATAGAGCGGCCAGCATCATGGCTAGCCATACTTTGATTGAAAATTTCATGTTGCTATTCCCCTTAGCCAACGACAGTGACAGGCATGCTTGCATGCATGACAAGGTTACTGGTTGAGCTGCCAAAAACACGCTTGGCAAAACCACTTTCAGACGCGCGACCAACAACAATTTGATCGGCCTTCTGTTCCTGCGCGATGCTGTGCAACGCTTCGGCGACATCGCCATGGCGTACAACGCCGCTGGCGGTGAAACCCGCATCGGCAAGCTTTTTCACAGCTGGATCGACCACACGCTCATGCGCGATCTTCAGCTCTTCTTCGCGGCGCTTGTGGCGCTGGGCGTTTTCTTCAGCCGTTTGGAAAGTGAATGGAGACCATTCGATAATGTAGACCACGACCAATTCGCAGTCCCCAATGAGTTTGGCTAAGCGCTCCGCATAGGCAAGCGCTTTGCTGCCTGTGGATGCGCCATCTAAGCCAACAACTATTTTGGTGAGCATGCCCATCTCCCTGTTTCTTAGCGTTGTTTTGGCCATGGGAGCGTCAGGCGAGTTTCAAGGGCGAACAACCCCTTACAACGTAGGTAGGTATCTAACCGGAAGACCTAAGGGAGATAGCGTAAGGGTGCCCACTATAATTGAGGGCTTAGGCGCTGAAAAATAGGTCCGGTGCGGCGCTCGTTTCAATCACCAAACGCGCATTGGGCAGGTCGTTGCCTTCCATCTTGGCGCGAAAGGCCTCGCCTTCCAGGCCATAATGCTGCCAGCGCTTTGTAAGGCGTTGTTCCAGCACGCTTAGCGGCTCATCGATCATAATGGTGAGATCATAAAAGCTTCGCAGCTCATCCCATGGCGCCTGTTGCAAGAGCAGGTAATTGCCCTCCACCAATATGGTCTGCAGTGAAGCGGGAATAATACGCGCACTGGCGCGTGAGAGTTCCATGCTGCGGTCAAAAACCGGCACAGCAATATCAGCATAAGGCTTGGCCAGTAGCCGCCCGTGCAAATTGATCAACCCATCAACATCATAAGTATGCGGCGCGCCTTTGCGCGCCCGCGTGCCACGTGCTTCCAAAATAGCATCATCAAAATGGAAGCCATCCATGGGCACCACAGCACACGAGCCTGGCGCGCCCTTGTTGATATGCTCGGCCAGTGCATCGCTCAGCGTGGATTTGCCACTGCCAGGCGCACCTACAATGGCGATAAGTTGACGGGTACCGGCGACCTGATTGGCCACAACACGCCCGGCCAGATCAGCCATATCAGACATATATTGCGGGCTATCGATAGGTTCGCTCATGACTGTTAGGCTGCTTCTGCGCGCTGCGCCGTTTCCAAAAACTGATCAATATGATCATCGGTTGAAGCAAAGCTTGTCACCAGCCGTATCATCACCTCATCTGGCCCGGGTGCAACATCCGCCTCTGCGGTATCTTTGGGCCAGGGGGCAAATATAGCTCCTGCTGCACTTAGCTTCTCTGCCATGGCTTGGGGTATAACGGCGAAAACTTCATTGATCTCCGTAGGCGCGGCCAAGCGACAGCCTTCCAATGCGGCCACTCCAGCGGACAGTTTCTCGGCCATCTGGTTGGCGTGGGTAGCAAGCACCTTCCAATGATCATCCTTCAGCATGGCCAGCGCTTGGGCTGCAGCAAACCGGTTTTTGGAAAACACCTGGCCCATGGCTTTTTGCCGATAGGTCAGATCATCGCGTAAGTCTTCGCGGAAACTCACCACCATTTCGCTGGCCCATGCCCCATTTTTGGTAAAACCAAGCGACAGCAGATCAACGCCAGACTCGTGCGTTACGGCAGCAGGCTTTACCCCTTGCGCCACCAAAGCATTGGAAAAACGCGCGCCATCCATATGCAAGACAAGATTATTGCGCCTGGTGATAGAACCGATAGCCGCCACATCCATCACGCAATAGGTTGTGCCAAGCTCGGTGCCCTGCGTCATCGATACGGCAATACCGCGCCCACGATGCACATGCTCACGCGGATAGGTGGCCAGTGCGTCGAGCAGTTCATTAGCATTGATGCGGCCCTGACGGCCATGAAGGCCGTGCAGCTTCATGCCAACCAGCGATTCCGGTCCGGCAGCCTCGTCCACCAAAATATGGGCATCACGATGGGCAAACACCACGCCACCGGGCCGAGCCACAGAACTTAGCGCTAGCATGTTGGCAGCTGATCCGGTGGCTGTGAAAAACACATCCACATCCCGATCAAAAAAGGCGCCTAAAGCGTCACGCGCCTGGATGGTTAGATCGTCTGATCCATAGGCACTGGCAAAACCATTTGCACACGCAGAAAGGGCCTCTGCCACCACTGGCGAGGCCCCTGCCCAATTGTCACTTCCAAAAAACATCATGGCTCCATCATTTGGTTGGGCAGGGCTCTAACACCTTGCCAAACCGGAACCAAGATATTTAGCGCTTAGCAAACATCCGCCCAAGCAAACCATCAACCGAGAACAACCCTGGGCCTTTGAGCACCAGGTAAATAAGCGGGAAAGCCCACAGCAAGCGCTGATCAAAAATGATGCTATCGGGAAACCGGTCAAACCAAGCCCCTGCTGTTTCAGCATCTACGCCATGGAAAGTCATGTCCACGTAGGACTGCACGATGACAAAACCAATCATGCCAAGCGCTGCCAAGCGGCCGAACAAGCCAATGACCAACAGCACAGGCAACACAAATTCAGCGTAGGTGCCCGCATACACCAGCGCGGTCCAAGGCAGGGCCACTTCGCTTTTGTTGTAGCCGACCGCTTCAATGACCGGTGGGATGATCTGCGCATACGCACCGGTGGAGAGCTCAAAGATACTGCCGTCAATTTTGGTCAGCGCAGCGTTCCAATAATAGCCAAAGATGGTGGCAAGAAAGACAAACCGCGCCGCCAAGCCAGGCAACCAGCTTGCTGTTAGGCGCTCCAGCCCCTGCACGGCACCGTTCCAGACAGTTGCAACGGATGTAACGATAGAGCTGTTGGACGAAGATGGGCTGGCCATCATATCGGCCTGGTCGAGGGATGCCATGATACTAGGTCTCCAAGGGGGATGTGGGCAAAAGGGGTGTGGGATGAAAGGCCGTGAAAACGCCTGCACTGAGACACAATGCTAGACATGCCTGAAAGTCGAAATTGGGATCGGCCTGGAAACCAGTCTCAGCCGCTGCGCCAAAGGGCACATGGCGAGCGCAGGCTTTGATGAAGGCGAAATCGCCCGCTCCGATAGGTTGCTGCATCACATCATAAAGAGGCCGGGCAATCAGCACCGCTTCGCCCTTGCGCATATCCACACCAGCACGACCATTTTCAGCCAAGGTCCCGTCCAGGGCGGCACGCTCAATGGTGTGGATGGTAGCAACGGGAAAACGCGATGCAACAAGCCTAACAGCAGGATGCACAATCAACGTGCCGTTGGTTAGAATGTCTGGATCGATCTGCGCCAGTTGAGCGCCATCAAACACTGGCGCATCAGCGCCGTGATACGCCTCAACGCGGCGCCGTTCCAGCAGAGCAATATCGGCAAGAAAAGGTTTGGCCTTGGTAGCGGGATGCTGCGCCATAAACGCAGGAAAATCATCGCCATAGTCGGACATAACCGCGTTCTTGGGTGGGTGCTTGCGCACAAAGTCAGCCATCAAGGCGCGCTGCAAACCATCCCCAAGCAGATGGGAGGTGATCGGAAACGCACTTTTTAAGGCCTCAGCCAGGCTTGCCACCACATTGTTGCGGTAAACGTTAAACGCCTCAAGCGGATCACCGCCATTGGCCCGCGCGATACCATCAGGTACCGGCTTTTCAGGATCAAGAACCGCCGCCGCGAACGCGCTGTGATGATGCGCTTCAGGCAACATGTCGCTGGCCAAGTACCGGGTCATTTTTGGACAAGATCGCTTGCGCCTGTGCCGCCTCATGGGCAAGCACGGGGAAAGCTGGAACATCATTATCCCACTCTACCAACGTTGCACGCGGGCCAATGCGTTTGATGAGCTGCTCGTAGAGCGCCCAAACCGGATCGGACACAGCGCGATCATGCGCATCGATGAGCAGTTTCGCGCCATCAGCCAAGGTCACAGATGCGTGGCCCGCCAAGTGAATTTCGCCCACATGGCCCACTGGAAACTCTGCCAGATAGTTTTCAGCAGAGGTTTGATGGTTGGTCGCAGACACAAACACATTGTTTATATCCAGCAGAAGGCCGCAACCGGTGCGTTTGGCTATGGCTTTCAAGAATTCTGTTTCACGCATCTGCGAGCCTTCAAACACCACATAGGTGGAAGGGTTTTCCAGCAGAATTGTGCGGCCAAGCGCTTCTTGCACCTGATCAATATGGTCACACACCAAATCAAGTGTGCTTTGTGTGTAAGGCAGTGGAAGCAGGTCGTTGAGGTAACCCTCATCATGGCTCGACCATGCCAAATGCTCTGAAAAGAGATCCGGCTCATAACGATCATTGAGTGCGACCAAGCGCGCCAAGTGATCCTTGTCGATGGGTTTCTGACCACCAATCGATAAGCCAACACCGTGCAAGGAAAGGCCAAAGCGCTCGCGCAAATCCGTTAGCAAGCGATGCGGCATGCCGCCCTGCCCCATGTAGTTTTCTGGGTGCACCTCAAACCATGAAACACCATGGTCTTGCTCAAGAACTGAGCTGGCGTGCTCATGCTTAAATCCGACGCCAGCCATGGCATCGGTAATCATAGGTGCGATGGGTGTTTGCAGATTTGGGGGAGACATTAAGTGGGGCCTACCAAGTGAGGGTGTCCGGGTGGTCAGAAGCGCGATCCTGTGCATCAGCGCTCCGACCACCCGATGGGCGATCAATTCAGCTTATGCTGCAAAAATTAGGTTGCAGACTTAAGCAGGAAGATCGCGGTCCAGTTCTTCCAAAGAACCCATGCGCTCACCTGGAAGATAAAGGTCATCATCCATCATGGACGCTGAGCCATACTGGTCGCAAGTGCCTGCATCAACGAAGGTCCATGCATTGCCCTGATAATCAACAGTGGATGTGCCTGCACACGTGGTGCCTGCACCGGCTGCGCAATCATTAGCGCCGGCAAGAGAGATGCCGTAACATTTTTCTTGGTCCATTGCGTGAGCAGGAACGGCAAGGGAAACTGAAGCGGCGGCGCCAGCAACGGCAGCGGCAATGACAGCAGTGTTAACAGCGCGACGTGAAATGCTCATATTAGGATGTCCTTTCGAGACAATTTTGAAGTGATGCGGGGGTGGAGTGCACCGCATTTGGTTGAGGGGAAAAGCATGTTGGCTTCTCGACCAAAGTAATGGCGCAGCCGTTGATAAAGAGGAAATGACAAAGACAGGAAGTTTTGTGCACCTAAAACTCACGCGCTGGTGCGCTTACGTGATCAGTGTTCACGGCGGCGTGTGGCAGGTGTGAGCGTAATAAAAATTTAAGAAGCCGCAACAAAGTTTCAACATTGTGCGAATAACACACACTTTATGACGCATGTGCGATTTTGCGGCTTGAGTGGACATTCATCTTCTGGCAAAGCATTGAATAAAGGTCAGCGATGTTGTCCTAATTTAAGCACTGCATCGTGGTTCTTGACGGAACATCCTGATCTGGATTGTTGCGTGCCTTTATAATGATGTGCGCTCCGCTGGAGCGCTTGACCATGGGTACACTTGCGGGTCATGTCACCACGACGCTGCGGCCAGGGCAAAAAGCCCAAGCCCAGACACGCATGAAGAACGAGGATAGCTCACTGCTGTCCTCATACATTGCAAGCCTTCCGTTGAACGCAGCGGATCTGGCAAACCAAGAAACAGTTGGCGCAGACCAACGAGCCGCACCAAAGTGCGACCCGGCCTGCGACCTACGCTTCTGTTGGTAGTGCTCATGCTGAGCTAGCGCCAACCAGGAAGCAAAACAGATGAAGGCGAGGACGAGGGATGAGCACCATGAAAACAGTGAACACCGCAAAACCCCAAACTGTTACGCTACTTGATGCGCGCGGCGCCACAACCGCACCGGCATCCCGGCAGGCAGTAACGCGCCAAGAAGCCATGCGTGCGGAAGCTGCGCGCCATGGTCTTTATCGTCCAACACATGAGAAAGATGCGTGCGGTGTTGGCTTTATCGCCAACATGAAGGGCGAAAACTCGCACCGCATCGTCGAAAACGGCCTTCAGATCTTGGAAAATCTAACCCATCGCGGCGCTGTTGGCGCTGACCCCTTAATGGGCGATGGCGCTGGCATGCTGGTGCAAAAGCCCGACGCGTTCTTCCGCGAAGAGATGGGCAAGCAAGACGTAGAGCTTCCCACAACAGATGATTATGCGGTCGGCTTCCTGTTCTTGCCCCAAGATGATGAACTGCGGGCCGCTTGCGAGCAAGTGGTGGCAGATGTTGTGGCCGCAGAGGGCCAGGTGCTGCTAGGCTGGCGTGATGTGCCGGTGGATAATTCTTCGCTCAGCCAAGCCCCTGATATTCAGGCCTCTGAGCCTGTGCATCGGCAGGTGTTTATCGCGCGCGGGCCTACAACACCTGAGGGCGATGATTTTGAGCGGCGTCTCTTTATTCTGCGCAAGGTTATTTCCAACACCATTTACGGCGGCATCGCGCCCAGTGAACAGTTCTACATCGTCTCGCTGTCCTCGCGCACCATCGTGTACAAGGGCATGTTCCTAGCCTATCAGCTGGGGGCTTATTTTGCTGATCTGAAAGATGAGCGCTTTACCTCCTCGCTTGCGCTTGTGCACCAGCGCTTCTCCACCAACACCTTCCCATCCTGGAAGCTTGCCCACCCCTACCGTATGGTGGCGCACAATGGTGAGATCAACACGCTGCGTGGTAACGTCAACTGGATGGCCGCGCGCCAAGCCTCAGTGGATTCAGAGGCTTTCGGCAACGACATCTCCAAGCTTTGGCCAATCTCCTATGAAGGCCAGTCGGACACAGCGTGTTTTGATAACGCGTTGGAGTTTCTCTTCATGGGCGGTTACCCCATGCACCACGCCGTTATGATGCTGGTGCCTGAGGCTTGGTCGGGCAACCAGGTGATGGATGACGACCGTAAAGCGTTTTATGAGTATCACGCGGCGCTTATGGAGCCATGGGATGGCCCGGCTGCAATCGCCTTTACAGATGGGCGCTATATGGGCGCGACGCTGGATCGCAATGGTTTGCGGCCTGCGCGCTATCTGGTCACCGATGATGGCGACATCCTGATGGCGTCCGAAGCGGGCACACTGCAGATCCCGGAAGAAAAGATCGTTGAAAAATGGCGCCTTCAGCCGGGTAAAATGCTGCTGGTCGACCTTGAGGGTCAGCGCATCATCGCTGATGAAGAGATCAAGCGTGAGCTGGCCACTGCCAATCCTTATGCAAAGTGGGTTGCCCAGTCACAGGTTCTGCTGGAAGAATTAAAGCCAGTTGAAGCGCGTCCATCACGCGCCGATGTTGCTTTGCTCGATCGCCAACAGGCCTTTGGCTACACCCAGGAAGACTTAAAAATTCTGCTCGCGCCGATGGCGATCACTGGGCAGGAAGCGCTGGGCTCGATGGGCACAGACACGCCTTTGTCGGCCCTGTCGGATAAGTCCAAGCTGCTTTACACCTATTTCAAGCAAAATTTTGCGCAGGTCACCAACCCGCCGATTGACCCGATCCGTGAAGAATTGGTGATGAGCTTGGTTTCGTTTATCGGACCCAGGCCCAACCTCTTCGATCTGGAAGGTCTTTCACGCCGCAAGCGTCTGGAAGTGCGCCAGCCCATCCTCACCAATGAAGATTTGGAGAAGATCCGCTCAATCAGCCTCTATGAAGATCGTTTTGAGACCAAAACGCTCAACATGACCTATGAGGCCGCGCGCGGTGCCGGCGGTATGCGCGAAGCGCTTACCATGCTGTGCGAGCGCGCAGAAGCTGCCGTGCGTGGCAGCTATAACATTATCATCCTTTCAGACCGTATGGTCGGCCCAGATCGCATTCCCATGCCTGCACTGCTAGCCACCGCTGCGGTGCACAATCACCTCATCCGCAAGGGCCTGCGCACTTCCGTTGGCCTGGTGGTGGAAACGGGCGAAGCGCGCGAAGTGCACCATTTTGCCTGCCTCGCTGGCTACGGTGCTGAGGCGATCAACCCTTATCTTGCCTTTGAAACATTGGCTGACATGCACGCCAAGGCGCTGTTCCCAGACGTTGTCGACAAGTACGAGGTGGTGGAGCGCTACATCAAATCCATCGGCAAGGGCTTGCTTAAAGTGATGTCCAAGATGGGCATCTCAACATATCAGTCCTATTGCGGCGCGCAGATTTTTGACGCCATTGGCCTTGGCCAGGCGTTCATTGATGAGTTCTTCTTCGGCACGGCCTCCATGGTGGGCGGCGTTGGCCTGGATGAAGTGGCCCGCGAAAGCGTGGAGCGCCATTTTGATGCGTTCTCCGATGATCCCGTGCTGGAAAACAACCTGGCTGTTGGCGGGGAATATATGTTCCGCCAGCGCGGAGAAGACCACATGTGGACGCCTGATATCGTGGCCAACATGCAGCATGCTGTGCGCAGCAATGTGCCTGAAAAATGGGATGAATACGCCAAAGCCGTGAACGCGGAAAATGGCCGCTTCACCATGCGTGGCCAGTTCCGCATCAAAAACGCTGATGAAATTGGCAACGCCTCCATTCCACTCGAACAGGTGGAATCTGCTGAAGCCATCGTAAAACGCTTCTCAACAGGCGCCATGTCCTTTGGTTCCATTAGCCGCGAAGCCCACGAAACGCTGGCCGTTGCCATGAACGCCATTGGCGGCAAATCCAACACCGGCGAAGGCGGTGAGGAAGTGGAACGCTTCACACCGAAACCTGATGGTTCATCCAAGCGCTCGGCCATCAAACAGGTCGCCTCTGGCCGCTTTGGTGTAACGACCGAGTATCTGGTCAATGCCGATATGATCCAGATTAAGGTGGCCCAAGGCGCCAAACCTGGTGAAGGTGGACAATTGCCCGGCCATAAGGTGGATGCGGTGATCGCCAAAGTGCGCCACTCAACGCAGGGCGTGGGGCTTATCTCGCCGCCACCGCACCATGACATCTATTCGATTGAAGATCTGGCCCAGCTGATCTTCGATCTGAAAAACACCAACCCTGCAGCCGACATTTCGGTGAAACTCGTTTCCGAGGTTGGCGTTGGCACAGTGGCCGCAGGCGTTGCCAAAGCGCGCGCCGACCACATCACTGTGTCCGGCTTTGAAGGCGGCACCGGCGCATCGCCACTCACCTCCATCAAGCAT
>JBGCDM010000090.1:0-5088 GCA_045105395.1 Devosiaceae bacterium
CGCTCGGCCAAAACAATCAGCTACCGGCATCATATTGTGAACGTGATGAGCCAAGAGCTGATCGCTGTGGCAGAAATTACCAGCCTGATGCTGAATCTTGAAACGCGCCGCGCAATGCCTTGGCCGCAGGATATGCTGGCCAACCTGGATGCGCAGATTACGAATTTTGCAGTTGCACCCTAGGGCCTATTGCGCTCACTCGGCTTCAATATCATCGCGTAAGTTCTGCACCATGCCCATGAAACGGCGCATGGCTTCCTCGGCGGTGTCCATGACAGCATCAAGTTCTTCAGCATCGGGCAAGCCCAGGCGTTCGCGCACTGCGTCTGAATTCTCATTCAACTGGTCTTCAGGCAAAAGCGAAATGTCAGCACCCGCATCTTCGGCGGCCTGCCTGGTCAGCGCCAGCTCCTCGGTCAGTCGATCAACTTCACTGTCTAACCGGTTGATTTCGGCCTCGTAGGCCAGGCGATCATCCGCTGCCAGGCGACAAATCCAGCCATTTGCGCCGTTGCGACACTGCGTTATTTCGCCAGTTTGCCGATCAATGCGCATCACGCCATCTTCGATCTCGACCAGATGATAACGGTCTGCATCGCGCGGCTCAGTAACCAGCTGTGCCATGGCGGGTGATGTCAGCAAAACAGCGGTAGAAAGGGCAAGTAGAAGAGTGCGCATAGCAGGAACCTTGGTGCTTTGATCCGCGGTTCCCTTTACTTTCATACCGTGAGGCCAAAAGTAAGGCCGCGACATTCATTTCAAGGCCTACTTTGACAGATCAAGCCCCTGTTCCTGACCTCCCTAAGATTTTCAACGCATGGTTTGCACAAAAGGGTTGGCAACCGCGTGCCCACCAGTTGGCACTGCTGGCACGTGCGGGTGCAAAGCGGGATGCCCTGTTGATTGCGCCAACTGGAGCTGGCAAAACGTTGGCAGGATTTCTGCCCTCACTGGTGGATTTGGCAGAGAAAAAAGGGCCCAGACGCACAAATCGCCCAGGCGGGCTGCATACGCTTTATATTTCTCCGCTCAAAGCTTTGGCTGTCGATGTTGCGCGCAACCTCACCACCCCAGCAGACGAGATGGGTCTGGGCGTACGCATTGAAACGCGCACTGGCGATACGCCTGCCGCGCGCCGCCAGCGCCAAAAGCGCAACCCGCCAGATATTCTGCTAACCACGCCAGAACAGTTGGCGCTGCTCCTTTCGCACGTTGATGCTGATCGCATGTTTGGCGGGGTAAAGCGTGTGATTTTTGATGAGCTGCATGCGCTGGTCACTTCCAAACGCGGTGATCTTTTGGCGCTTGGTTTGGCGCGATTGCGTAAGCTCGCGCCTGACCTTGTTACCACAGGGCTCTCAGCAACAGTTGCGGACCCAGGCGCTTTGGCCGGTTGGCTTGCGCCACAAAAGAGTGGGGGCATTGATGAAGCCGACATTGTAACAGTTGAGGGTGGCGCGGCACCTGATATCAGCATCTTGGAAAGCGAAGAACGCCTACCCTGGGCAGGCCATTTGGCACGCTATGCTTTGCCTGAAGTTCTGCAAGCCATTGCGGCCCATCGCACAACGTTGGTTTTCGTCAACACGCGCGCGCAGGCCGAACTTGTGTTCCGCGAGCTATGGTCGATCAATGATGAGGCATTGCCCATTGCCCTGCATCATGGATCGCTGGATGTTGGACAGCGCCGCAAGGTGGAAGAGGCCATGGCGCGTAATGCTCTGCGCGCCGTTGTGGCAACCAGCACACTGGATCTGGGCATCGACTGGGGTGATGTGGACCTCGTGATCCACGTTGGCGCTCCGAAGGGGTCAAGCCGGTTGGCGCAGCGCATTGGCCGTTCCAACCACCGCATGGATGAACCTTCCAAAGCAATACTCGTGCCCGCCAATCGTTTTGAGGTTCTGGAATGCCGCGCCGCGCTGAATGCCAACATTGCCCGTGCGCAAGATACCCCGCCCATCCGCGATGGTGCGCTGGATGTGCTAGCCCAGCATATTTTGGGCATGGCGTGCTCTGATGCTTTTTCCATTGATGATCTTTATGCCGAGGTGCGTAGCGCCTACCCCTATAGGCTGCTGACCCAAGAGGCCTTTGAGCAGGTGGTTCAATTTGTGGCGACCGGCGGCTACGCGCTGAAAAGCTATGAGCGCTATGCTCGTATTCGCCAGCGCAAGGATGGGCTGTGGCGAGTTTCCAACCCCGACGTTGCCCAGCAATACCGTTTGAACGCTGGTACGATTATCGAAATGCCGGTGCTGACGGTAAAGCTGGTTTCTGCCAAGCAAGCCGCCAAGCGCTCGCAAGGTGCTTTGCGTGGTGGGCGCATACTTGGCCAAGTGGAAGAATATTTCCTGGAGACATTGGCGCCTGGTGATAGCTTTCTGTTCGGTGGCGAAGTGGTGAAGTTTGAAGGTATTCACGAGACCGATGCCCTGGTTTCGCGCTCGCCAAGCACGGAGCCAAAAATCCCCTCCTATGCAGGCGGCAAGTTTCCACTATCCACCTATCTGGCCGATGAAGTACGCCGCATGCTGGCAGATAGCTCCAGCTGGAAAGACCTGCCAACTCAAGTTGCACAATGGCTAACGATGCAAGCGGATAAATCTGCCCTACCCGGGAGCGATGGGCTGCTGGTGGAAACCTTCCCACGTGGCGATCGTCACTACATGATTTGCTACCCCTTTGAAGGCCGACTGGCTCACCAGACCCTGGGTATGCTTCTGACCCGCCGCATGGAGCGCGCCCGTGCCAAGCCGCTGGGGTTTGTGGCCACCGACTATGCGCTGGGCGTGTGGGGCCTATCGGACTTTGGGTCCAAAATAGCCGATGGTTCTATGCCGCTGAACGATCTGTTTGCTCAGTCCATGCTCGGCGATGATTTAGAAGAGTGGATGGATGAGAGTTACCTTTTAAAGCGCACCTTCCGCGCCTGCGCACTTATTGCAGGGCTGGTGGATCGGCGGCACATCGGGGCTGAAAAATCCGGCCGCCAGGTCACCGTTTCCACCGATCTTATTTATGATGTGCTGCGCCAGCATGAGCCGAACCATATCTTGCTGCAGGCCACATGGGCCGATGCGGCAAGCGGGCTGCTCGACATCGCCCGGATCGGGGCTATGCTTTCGCGTATTGAAGGTCGAATCAACCATCAGCGGCTTGATCGCATTTCACCGCTCGCTGTGCCGATAATGCTGGAAGTTGGCAAAGAACCCGTGTTTGGCGAGGCGCGCGACCAAGTGTTTGCTGACGCCGAACGTATGCTTGAAGAAGCGATGGCCTAGTGGCTTAGAGGAACAATACACCGTGTCTGCCTGGCTTAGCCAAACTGCATCGCCACAAGATGAAACAACCAGCGCGCCCATTCACCTGGAAGGCGAGGTACTGGTGGCGGACCGTCGTGGCGCGCTCTATTGGCCTGATGAGGCGATGCTGGTGGTGGCTGATTTGCACCTGGAAAAAGGCTCGTCCTTTGCTCGCTTCGGTAACCACTTGCCGCCTTATGATACTGCCGCAACGCTGTACCAATTGCGCGATGTGATCAGCACCTACCAGCCCAAAACAGTGATTGCACTGGGCGATAGTGTGCACGACCGTGCGGCTTGGGACAGGTTGGAGGATGATAACCGCGCAACGCTTTGTGATCTCTGCAATAGCGTTGCTGATTGGGTTTGGATTGCGGGCAACCATGATCCCGAACCGCCCACTGGCGTGCCTGGACGTAGCGCGCAAGAAATTGCGATAGGGCCACTTGTTTTTCGCCACGAACCTGGCGGTGTGCTGACCGAAAACCAGGCTGAAGTGGCCGGGCACTTGCACCCGGCAGCGCGGGTCGTTGGCAAAGGTGGATCAGCGCGCAGGCCAGCCTTTGCCCACGATGGCAAGCGACTTATCCTGCCAGCCTTTGGAGCTTATGCCGGTGGGCTTTGCCTGTCGGCGAAACCTTTTGCGCCGCTTTTTCAGAAGTCCAGTTTGCGCGCATCGGTGTGCGGGCGCACGCGCGTTTTTACGGTGCCTGGAAACCGTATTTCAGGTTGGCGCTAGACGATCGTAAGCACAGCCATCACGCTGAGCAACGAACAGACCAAAGCAGTGAGCATAGTGCGCAAATGCGGGAACCACGCAGGAGCGCCATCATCCTCCGCATCACCCACATCCCACGCGCCTTGGGCAGCGAAGGATACGGCCAGTAAGACCAAGGCTGGGAAGGCTGGAAGCAAAACGGCGACCCAACCGAGCAATGATGGCACAACCGAGAGTGCAAAGCGGGCATCGCGTTTTTCAGGGTTAGAAAGCAGCAACCCAATACCCCAGCGCACGCCGCCCAAAAAAGATAAGATAACCGCGCCATAGGCAATGGTGGAGCGCAAAGCCAGGTCAGCTGTGATGGCTGGCGCGCCGCCAAGCGCATAGATGATGACACCCAAGGCAAAAGGCAGAGCGCCTGACAAGCCCAGCCACAATGGCACTTTTGGAACAGTTTTTAAGGCTTCCAGCACGCTCATGCACCATCCTTTTCCATCACGAGTAAACCGCTAGGAACGGCGGAAAACCACCGACCCCAGCCACCCTGTAAAGAGCGCAACCAAAACGGCAATCAACCCATAGATCAGCTGATCACGCTGCGACATACGGAAAATATATTGCTCAAAGCCGGTTTTGCGAACAAGAATACCCACGCGTTCCTGCGCTAGCAAAACACCCCCTGAGAAGAGATAGACGTTCACATCAAACAGGCCTAGCGGCACATCGGCTGGGAAGGTGGCACGCGCACGAAACAACGTGTTGTCGATCATTGTCACAGCGGCTGGGTCTTCTTGGTAGACTTGGCTTTCGCGCTGCAAACGAAGGAACGCCCGTTCAAAAACAAGATCCTGCGGATCACGCGCTACACGTTCACCGGCGCCATCCTCGGTATCAATCTCAGGTTCGGGCAAAACATGGTCGATGCCAATTTGGAAACGGCGCAGCAGCGCCGGGTGGGCAATGTCTTCAACCGAGCGATTGGATAGCGCCGTATAAGCGCTTGGCACATCCTCAAAGGTGCGCGCGGCACGGTTCACCCACACACCCAGAGTGCGTTCCTTT
>JBGCDM010000091.1:0-31027 GCA_045105395.1 Devosiaceae bacterium
GGGGCATTTTTTAAGAAAATATATTAGAATCATAAGTTTATTATAATATTCTAATGTTTATTCTATATGTTGTAGGGCGGGGTTGGGATTGATTGATGGGCGTTTTTAAGCGCCGATGACCACCGTTCTCGCAGGTCATGAAAATAGGGTTCGCCCTGTTCAATGCGTGTTGAAAGCTGGGTTGAAATGCTATCACGGCGCGTGGCCCAAAGATCAATCGGCATGCCAACGCCAAGGTTGGAGCGCATGGTGGAGTCCATAGATATCAAGCCGATTTTCAAACCATCTGATAGATTGGTGTTGAACGTAATTGCGCGGTCCAAAATGGGTTTGCCGTACTTGTGTTCGCCAATTTGCAGGTAAGGCGTATCTTCGGTGGCCTCAATAAAATTGCCTGCCGAGTAGACCATGAACAAGCGCAGGCGCCCGCCCTTCACCTGACCGCCAACAAGCATGGTCACATCAAAGGCGGATCCCATGGTTTGTGAGCTGCCATTGTTCATGCGCATCACTTCGCCAATGGCGCGGCCCACATAGCTGGCTGTGCGAAACATGGTGGGGTGATCGTAGATGGTTTCAAGCATGCCCGTTTGCGGGTTTTCGAACCCATCTTGCATGATGGACATAACGGCCTGACTGACCGCAAGATTGCCCGCTGTGGCGATGGCAATGGTGCGCTCGCCGGGCTCTTCGAATGTGTAGAGTTTTTGGAACGTGGCGATGTTATCCAGGCCAGCATTTGTGCGGGTGTCGGCAATCATCACCAACCCCTCTTTCAGCAGCAGACCTACGCAATATGTCAACTCAACTCATCCTTATCGGCTCAGGTGAGAGCCTCATTGCCAATGCAAAAACTGGAGCTAGGGTTAGCTGCGAATCTGGCGCACCGCAATGCGGGTATCTTGGGTGAAGTCCAATGCTCCACCATAATGCGCAACGCGCGTCGGAAGCACGTTGGCAAGGTCTAAACCTATGGCAACACGCGCGCTTTCTTCACTGGGGCAATTTTTCTGTATGGGGTCAAAGCCAGTCCATCCAAGCTCATCGATGAGCACTTCTGCCCAAATGTCACGTCCGGTTTTTGTTACCTGGCCTGATTCGGGCAAGCGGTAGCCTGATACCAATCGCGCAGGTAGGCCATAGCGCCGTGCAGCATCGCAAAAGAGCAGGGCGGCTTGACCTTGGTCAAAATCTGATCGCTCAGCCAGAAAAGCTTTTAAGCGGGTTAGGGCAGGGTTGGTCGGCTCGGGTTTTGCCACGCCTGTCTCTTGCTGCTCTTGCGCCTGCGATTGAGCTTGGGCACCGGCCTTTTGTTGTGCTTGCTGCTGTGCCTGATCGTTCTCACCAGCATCGGGATTTGGCGTGATTGGAAGCGCGCTGTGCAAGGCCGCCATAACAGAGTGCATATGGTTGAGCGGCGGTCCTTCTGCTTCACCAGCCGCATTCATCAGCATGCGCACCAAAGCTGTCTGCTGCTCGCTATGGCTTGGTCGCAGATAAATGCCATTAGGCACCGGCTCAGCTGCGCCACGGATGATACCGTGTGTTTCCTCGGTCTCAATTTCGCCTTCAGCGGTGATTTGCAGCATTTCTATGGGCCCCATCACCGAAAAACTGGTGATGATGTTGCCAAAAGCATCTTTGCTGGTTTCCAGTTTACAATCGGCATCCACATCCACCGACCAGTCACACACATAGTGGCCGGTATAATCGCGCGGTGTAATGCGCATGACCTGGATGGTGCCCATGCTGGGCGCATCATAGTTGAAGGTTTCCGTGTGGTGGACAGACAGACGCATACCGTTGGAGCCCCGTGGCTTGGAAAAAATGTTCTAAAACAGGTACTGCTCGGCGATTGTTCCGCCTAGTTCATTGTTCTTGCCAATGAAACCTTCGACAAATTCATGCAAGCCTGCCTGAAAAATCGCATCAATATCGCGATTGCGGAAGTCGCTATGAATGGAACGCGCCATGCGTTGGGCTTTGCCCTGCCGCCCATAGGTTTTGGATAGGCTGTCCAGATGTCGGGTAACATTTGCATAGGAACTGGCGAGCGAGCGCGGCATCTTCTCATTCAAGATCAAAAGGTCCGCGATCAGCCATGGCTTCAGGCTTTCGCGATAAACCCAGTGATAGGCTGTAAGCGCTGACACAGACCGTAAAATCGATGTCCACTGGACGTAATCAACGCCACCGCCCACGCGGTCGCCTTCGGGCAGCAGCACATGGTATTTTACATCCAGAATGCGCGCTGTGTTATCGGCCCGTTCAATAGCGCCGCCAAGCTGGAAAAAGGAAAACCCGTCGGTGCGCAGCATCGTGCGGTGGGCAATGCCATCAACCGCCAATGTTGCCTGTTTGACGAAGCGCAGAAATTCCAGCAATTCACCTCGCGACTGGCCAAAGGTGCGGTAACGCTTCAGCTCAAGCCATGCAGCATTGATCGTTTCCCACATTTCGATGGTTATGGCCGTGCGAACAGAACGCGCGTTGGCGCGTGCCGCTTCCAGACAAGAGCGCACAGAGGATGGATTGGCTTCGGAAAAGGCCAGAAAATCAACCACCGTGCGCGCATTGGTTTCGTTGTAGCGATCATGGAAAAGCTCTTCCATGCCTGTGGCTAGAACGGCGGATTCCCACTCGTTGGAGGCCTGTTCGCCGCCACCAATGTTGGAAAGGCGCGTTGCGGCTTCCAGCAAGCGGGCGGTGTTTTCAGCGCGTTCAATGTAGCGTGCTGTCCAAAAAAGACTGTCGGCTGTGCGGCTTAAAAGCATATCTGTTTCCTGCCTGTTTGCTTGGCCTATTTCGCCAAAACCCACGTGTCCTTGGTGCCGCCCCCTTGGGAGGAGTTGACCACCAGAGACCCTTCGGTCAGGGCGACCCGGGTAAGCCCGCCTGGGATAATATTGACACCGTGGGTGCCTGAAAGCACGAATGGTCGCAGATCAACATGCCGGGGTGCTACGCCTTCGCCCACAAAGGTGGGGCAGGTGGATAGCGCTAGGGTTGGCTGAGCAATGAAATCATCTGGATTGGCTTTGAGCTTGGCACGGAAAATATCGATCTCATCTTTCGTTGAGCGTGGCCCAACCAGCATCCCATAGCCACCTGATCCGGCGACCTCTTTGACGACCAATTCTTCCAAGTTATCAAGCACATAAGAAAGTGAATCAGCTTCGCGGCAACGCCATGTGGGCACGTTTTTTAAGATCGCTTCTTCACCCAGATAGAACTTCGTGAGTTCCGGCATGTAGGTATAGATCGCTTTATCATCGCAAATGCCGGTGCCAACCGCGTTGGCGAGCGTGACATTGCCGGCCAGATAGGCCGTCATGAGGCCCGGTACGCCAAGCATAGAGTCGGGCTTGAACGCCAGTGGATCAATAAAATCATCATCAAGGCGGCGATAGAGAACGTCCACGCGCTGGGGCCCAAGCGTTGTGCGCATGTAAACCAAAGCATCGCGCACGAAAAGATCACGGCCTTCCACCAGCTCAATGCCCAGCTTATCGGCCAAAAATGAATGCTCGTAATAGGCGCTGTTAAACGGCCCAGGGGTTAGCAGGGCACAGATAGGATCTTTCTTGGCGTTGCGCGGCGCCACAGATTGTAGCGCTTGCAGCAGCTCATCGGCATAGTTCTCAACGGGTGCGACGGCGTGATCGTAGAAAAGTTCCGGCGCGATGCGCATCATCACTTCGCGGTTTTCCATCATGTAGGAAACACCGGACGGGGTACGGGCATTGTCTTCCAGAACGTAGAAATTATCAGCGTCCACACGCACGATATCGATGCCAGCAATGTTGACCCAGATATCACCTGGAAGCTTCGCACCGATCATTTCTGGTCGGTATTGCTCGTTCTGGTCAATTAGGTCGGCCGGAATGATCCCAGCTTTGATGCATTCACGCGGGCCATAGATGTCAGCCAAGAACATGTTGAGCGTGTTGACGCGCTGGGTGAGCCCAGTTTCCATCCGTGTCCACTCATCTTTGGCAATAATGCGTGGGATCAGATCAAATGGGATCAAACGCTCTTCAGCATCGGCCTCGCCATACACAGCGAAGGTAATGCCAATGCGCCGAAAAAGCATTTCAGCTTCGGCGCTCTGTCGTTTCAGGGTTTCAGGATCAAGGCTATCGAGCCAGGTTTGTACGGTTTGATAGGGAAGGCGGCACTGGGAGCCGTCCACGCTCATTTCATCAAAAGCTGTCATTCTGCCCCTTGATATGGCTTGGGCCGGTTGTTTGTTGCCGACGATATTTTGGCCCAAGTGCAACATGTTCACACACGCATGTAAACGTGAGCCTATAATTCATTCATAACGCACAAAAAGGCGGCTCATTTGCCACCTTAGTTCGCGTCAACTGGATCAATAAGCCCAAAAGCTCGCAGGCTGGCATGGCCCTCTCGCCCCACAATTATATGATCGTGCACCTCCACGCCCAGCGGCGCAGCGGCTTTTGCAATCGTGTTTGTCATATCAATATCTGCGCGCGAGGGCGTAGGATCGCCTGATGGATGATTGTGCACCAAAATCAGAGCGGTTGCGCCAAGCTCTAAAGCGCGTTTGACCACTTCTCGTGGGTAGACCGGTGCGTGATCGACAGTTCCTGTTGTTAGAACTTCATCACGCAACAGCTGGTTCTTTTTATCCAGGAAGAGCACGCGGAACTCTTCTATGGCAGCAAACGCCATGGCTGTTCTGCAATAAGCAACAACATCTGACCAAGAGGTAAGTGTCTGCTTCTGTGAAATCTGCCCGCGCGTAATGGCAGCCGCCCCAGCTTGCAGCAATTGCAGATCTAGCGCCGTTGCCTCCTTAATACCGGCTATCTCGCAAAGCTGATCGCGTGGAGCGGTAAGGGCATCAGCAAGCGAGCCAAAACGGGCGATCATGTCTTTTGATATTTGCTTGGTGTCGCGCCGTGGGATCGAGCGGAACAGAATCAGTTCCAGGAGCTCATAATCGGCCAACGCCGGTGCGCCACCTTCAGCAAAACGCGCGCGAAGACGTTCACGATGGCCATGAAAGTGCGGTTTGTCCTTGGGTTCAGGTTGTGGCTCGCCGGCCAATGCTGGGCCTGCCTACTGAGCTGCTGCACTTTCGCGCAGCTTAGGTGGCGCAAAAAGGCCGCGAGGCGAGGCGGTGAAAATTTCGCAACCTTCCTCAGTAACGCCGATGGAATGTTCATATTGCGCAGACAGTGACCTGTCGCGGGTCACGGCGGTCCATCCATCGGAAAGAATTTTCACATGCGGGCGACCAAGATTGATCATTGGCTCGATGGTGAAGATCATGCCTGGGCGCAGGTCAATGCCTTCGCCGTAGCGGCCATAGTGCAAAATGTTTGGCGGCAGATGGAATACATCCCCAATACCGTGGCCACAAAAATCGCGCACAACAGAGCAGCGCTCAGCTTCGGCATAGGTTTGGATGGCCGCACCAATATCGCCTGTGCGCTTGCCAGGTTTCACCGCTGCAATACCCCGCATCAAGGCATGATAGGTCACTTCCACCAGGCGCTCGGGCGCACGCTTAATCTCGCCCACAGGGTACATGCGGCTGGAATCACCATGCCAGCCGTCAACAATAAGCGTGACATCAACATTGACGATATCGCCCTGGCGCAAGGGTTTTGTATTGGGGATGCCGTGGCACACCACATGATTGATTGAGGTGCAACTGGACTTGTTGTAGCCGCGATAATTAAGCGTGGCTGGCACCGCATTGTTGGCAAGTGCGAAATCCATCACCGCATCATCAATCTGTTGCGTGGTGATGCCCGGTTTAATGATGTCTGTAAGCTCATCCAGGATCGTCGCCGTCAGGCGGCCAGCCCTGTGCATGCCTTCAAAGGCTTCTGGGCCGAAAAGTTTGATCGTGGGTTGAGTTTGCAGCATGATAAAACAGCAATTGCCTTTGTGTCGGTGCGAGTTGGTGGCATAGCACGGTTTCGGTGCGATCGGCATCCAATCAAACGCGTATCGCTGTTTGCCGTGCGTGCAAAAAACGCCTAATCACCAGTCTTCGTTATTCTTCCTATCCGCATTTGCGCCCAAACTGAAGAGCGTGACGTGTGAATCACATGCTGGCCAAATGCGCCGCGCGCTCATTACCGAAAAGCTATTTCCTTATGCCAGCCCACAACGACCGCGTGAACGCCCTGTCCCAGCCATCTGCGCCATGGGGTGCCTATCCGCCATCGGCACTTGTTTCACGCCTTCGCAGCTTTTCTAGCGGATGTTCGTCTGGATACTTGGGTAAGCGTATGGCTTTTGTTGCGCGCAAAGTTGCGTTGAGCCAGGTGAATGGCCCATTGGACGCGGAAGTGTTTGGCCACAAGCTGCGGATCGAGCCGTTTGCCAATTTGGCGGAGAAGCGCGTGCTCTTCACGCCGCAATATTTTGATCCCGTTGAGCGGGATTTCCTCAAGCGCACCTTGCCCGCTGATGCGATTTTTGTGGATATCGGCGCCAATGTTGGCGTTTACAGCTTCTTTGCGGCCCAGTGCGCTGGGCCAACAGCGCGAATATTGGCAATTGAGCCGCAACCTACTGTTTTTGAACGCCTTTGCGATAATATTGCCTTCAACCCCGGTGTGCCTATTGAGGCGATCCCGCTCGCGGTTGCTGATGTTGATGATGTGATCCAACTGTTCGTTGATCATGGAAATGCCGGTGAGACCAGCATGCGCCGTGTGGCTGTCAACGCTGCGATGGGTGATACGATTGACGTGCAGGCCAAGCCACTGCTTTCCATTCTTGCAGAGTGCGATCTGCCGCGTGTTGATGCGCTGAAAATTGATATTGAGGGGGCTGAAGATTTGGCCCTGGTTCCGTTTTTCCGTGATGCACCAGAGGCGCTGTGGCCACGTATGATGATCATCGAAAACAGCCCCGAAAGCTGGCAGACCGACTGTATCGCGCTGGCCAAAAGCAAAGGCTATCATGTGTTGGCCGAAACGCGGCTCAATGTGGTGCTTGGTCGCTAAACTGTCACTTCTAGACTTCCAAGTTTAAGCTGTCAGTTGGGGCGCAACAAAGTCTAGCATACCGCAAGGTGTGATTGCTTGGCGGGTTACCGCACAGTCCAGAACCAGTACTTCGACACCTGCTTGCATGGCTTGGCGCAGCGCCTGAGCATATTTGATATCAATGTCGTCTGCTATCCCCATCGATTCTGCGCCCGGCCACTGGGCCACAAAAAGCATGACCGCGCGATGCCCCTGCGCCACCATGGTGGTTAGCTCCACAAGGTGTTTTGCACCGCGTGAGGTCACTGAGTCGGGAAACTCAAGATAGCCAGGCTGGCGCATAAGGTGCACGTTTTTGACCTCAACATAGGTCAGCCTGTCGGTTCCTTCCTCGGGTTCGAGCAGGATGTCGATGCGAGAATTCTCACCATATTTCTGCTCCCGCTTAAGCCTGTCGTACCCCGCCAATTGTGTGATCATTCCCGACTCTATGGCCTCTTGCGCCAATCTATTGGGGTGCATGGTGTTGATGCCGACCAGGCAGGGGTTGCCAGGCCCATCAACCGCTTCAATCTCATAGGTGTAGGCAAGCTTGCGTTTGAGGTTGGGCGAGCGCGAGGCGAAAACAGTTGCACCAGGATTGGCCAAACCCATCATAGAACCAGGGTTGGGACAGTGAATGGTTATCGTCTGCCCAGCATCAGGGCCTTCAAGCATCTCAACGTCGGCAAGGAAGCGTTTGTAGCGCTTGATGAGCCGCGATTCAAAAAGGGGTGTGGGAAACTGCATTCTAAGTGCTTGGCGGTGGCCAGATCAAATTGCAAGCCGGTCCACCCAGCGCTAGGGATAAGCTCACAGGAGAGAGCACATGAGCGCCACCGCATCCATGCTGGTGATAGGAGATGAGATACTCTCCGGGAAGACCAAAGATAAGAATATTGGTGTGCTTGCCGATGCGTTGACGATGGTTGGTATCGACCTTGTGGAAGTGCGCATCGTTACCGATGAAGAGGCGGCTATCGTTTCGGCGCTCAATGCTTTGCGTGCCAGCACAACTTACGTTTTTACCTCTGGTGGCATTGGGCCTACCCATGATGACATAACCGCCGACAGCGTGGCCAAAGCTTTTGGTGTGGGTATCGACATCGACCCGCGCGCCCATAAGTTGCTCAGTGATTTTTACGCAAGCACCAATCGTCAGATGAACGCAGCGCGTGAGCGGATGACGCGTGTGCCGCACGGCGCTGATCTTATTGATAATGCTGTGTCGATCGCACCAGGCTTTAGGCTGGATAATGTGCATGTGATGGCTGGTGTACCGTCTGTGTTTTCTGCCATGCTGGAAAGCGTGTTGCCAACGCTGAAAGGTGGCGTGCCGATTGCGGTGCAGACATTGCCGTTCAAGTGTGGTGAGGGTGACTTGGCCGAACCCTTGGCCGCCATTGATGCTGCCTATCCAAGCGTTGCGATTGGAAGCTACCCTAAGCTGGTTGATGGCAAGTTCACCACTGAGATTGTGTTGCGCTCGCGCGACCAACAGGCGCTTGACGCCGCAACCCTTGAAGCCCAAAAGCTGCGCACCTTGATGAATGCCGCGTAAGACGCGCACCAACCCGGAGAGCCCCATGAGTGACCCGCTAAACGACAAAGCCTTTCCGGTCTCTTGGGACCAGTTTCACCGCGATGCTCGCGCGCTTGCCTGGCGGCTGGCGGAGAAAGGCCCCTTTGCGTCCATGGTTACGATTACGCGTGGTGGGCTGGTGCCTGCTGCCATTGTTTGCCGTGAGTTGGGCATTCGCACGATCGATACCATTTCCATTGCCAGCTATGATCACGGCGGCGCGGGGGAGCAAAACCAGGGTGACCTGGCCATTTTGAAGACAGTCTCGAGCAAAATTCTGGAAACCAACGGGAAGGGCGTGTTGATCATTGACGATCTGGTCGACACGGGCAAAACCGCTAAGGAAGTGCGTGCGATGCTGCCTGAGGCACATTTTGCCACTGTTTATGCCAAGCCGATGGGACGACCTTTGGTAGAAACGTTTGTGACCGAAGTGAGCCAGGATACGTGGATCTATTTCCCGTGGGACCTTGGCTACTCCTTTGTGCCGCCGATCGCCAAAGACGCCGGAGACTAATGCAGGACTGCTAAAAATTTGCGGGCGTGATGGAATTGGTAGACATACGGGACTTAAAATCCCGAGGCCCTAGGCCGTGCGGGTTCGAGTCCCGCCGCCCGCACCAAAGTTGATTTCGGAGAAATCGACACAACCTGAACGATGATCGGTTGCGGCAGGCGAATGCGCAGCAATCGCCGAGAGCACTGATGTTAGGTTTTCAGGTCAACTGCACCAAAATGGTTTGCTTCGCAAACAATGAGCCTCGCCAGTTGATTACTAGCAATCAACGAGAGAGAGTCGTTATAAATTTGCTCAGAGCCTTCGGTTCAACCGCGCAGTTTTACTTTGCTTCGTGCTCGGGAACAGCGATGAGCCTTAGGTCTGCTAGCCGGTATAGGTCCAGCGATAATGGGGCGGTGTTGGGCCTTTGTTGCGTCCACCTTGCTGCATCTGTTCCCAGGAATGGGCCAAAATGCCAACCGAGCGAGAAAGGCAAAAGAGCCCACGTGCCAAAGGTCCAGCAAAACCCAGTTCAGCATAAATAACAGCTGTTGCGCCATCAATGTTCATGGGCACCGGTTTGCCTTTGCGTATGTTCAGCACTGTCTGTATGACCCGTGCGATAGAGGCATACTCACCAGTTACGGTGCCGTCTTGCGCGGCTTCAGCCACCAAGTTTAGTAGGCGCGGCGCGCGCGGGTCTTCAGGTTTATGAAACCTATGCCCAAAGCCTGGAACGAACCTGGTTCGCTCCTCTTGCCAACGATCAATCGCTTGGGCAGCGGCATCCTCAACTCTGGTGCCAGTGACCACCAGATCCTTGGTCCAACCATAGAGCTCCACGGCTTGTTCGCCCGCGCCACCGTGCACATCATCGAGCATGTTCACCGCGCTGGCCATCGCACCATTAAGCGGTAAGCCGCATGTTACGGCCATGCGGGCAGCAGCAATGGATGGAGCCTGTGGGCCATGGTCGACAGCGGCAACAAGCGCGCACTCCAGCAGTTTGGATTGCTGCGGGGAGGGCATGTCGCCACGCACCATCAGCCAAATCATTTGAGGGAACGTGACGTTTCCAATGAGATCTTGAACCGGATGCCCGCGCAATTCGATACGGCCAGGCTCCATGTCGATAATGGAGGTCGACCACCAATCAGAAACGTCACTCATGATGTTTGCCCTTCGTTTGCGAGGCCAATTGCGCCACTGTTTGCCAGCGCGTTGATTTCATCGTCTGTGAGCCCGAGTGCGCTGAGTACCGCAAAAGTATCCCGCGCAAAGGCCGGTGGGTCGGCTGTTAGCTTTGGCGCGCGTCCATCCATTTCTACCGGCAAAGCTGGTAGCTTCGTATGTGTGCCATCGGGCAGGTTTGTTGGTAGCAGGCGGCCCCCAGCATTTAGGTGGGGATCATCAAACAGTTGTTCGGGCTGCGCAATATGAGCAAAGGGAAGCTTCGCCGCGATGGCTTTTTCACTCAGTTGCGCCAGCGTCAGATCAGCAAGGATGCTTGCCACAATCGGCATGAGCGTTGCGCGCGCTTCGATGCGCTGATTGTTGGTCTTCAAGGTCTCATCAGCGGCAAGGCCTGGTTGATCGAACACATCACAAAACCTTGCCCAGTGGCGATCTGAGGTGATGCCCAAAAATACCCGTTCATCCTCTGCGGTGGAAAACTGATCATAGACCGCCCAAGCCGAAACACGCGCGGGCATCGGCGGTACGGGGTCATTGGACAGGGCCGCATAGGCAAGATGCTGGCCCATGAGGAACATTGCAGATTCAAACAGGTTGGACGTAACCAACTGACCGCGCCCAGTGGTTTCGCGCTCGCGCAAGGCAGCTTGAACGGCAATAACGCCAAACATGCCGCCCATAATGTCCACCACCGATGATCCTGCACGTAGTGGCTGGCCAGGAGGGCCGGTCATATAGGCCAAGCCGCTCATCATTTGCACCACTTCATCCAGCGCAACGCGGTTCTCGTAGGGGCCAGCTGAAAAGCCTTTGAGCGAAAGATAAACGAGTTTGGGCAGGTCTGATTTTATATCGTCATAGCCCAGTCCCAGCCGCTCCATTGTGCCAGGCCCAAAATTCTCGATCAGTATGTCAGCTGTTGCCAAAAGCCGTTTGGCTAACGCCAGCCCTTTGGGCGTTTTGAGGTTAATCGCGATGGATTTCTTGTTGCGATTGAAAAATGGGAAATAGCCAGTGCCAAACCCTTTGAGTTTGCGCGTTGGATCACCACCGGGTGCTGGTTCTATGCGGATAACCTCTGCACCCAGATCTGCTAAAACCAGGCCTGCAGTTGGGCCCATTACGGTATGCCCGAAATCCAAAACGCGAAGCCCGCTAAGCGGAAGAGGTGGTGTCATGATGCCGTCCAGATCGCCGTTTGCTCTCTGCCTATCACATCAGCGTGCGATGCAAGCCTTGGCTCTAGAAAAAGAGGTGGTGAGGGCGCATATGCGCTGCCAACACGAAACTCATTTCGAAAGACGAGCACAATGATTACTCTGCACACGTGGAACACGCCTAATGGGCAAAAACCGGCTATTATGTTGGAAGAACTAGGCCTGACCTATGATGTGGTCATGGTCGATATTGGCAAAGGCGATCAGCACCAACCAGGCTTTCGCAAACTTAGCCCCAATAGCAAAATTCCGGCGCTGGTTGATGGTGATGTCACGCTGTTTGAATCTGGGGCTATTTTGATGCACCTGGCAGAAAAGCACGGTCAGTTTTTGCCCACTCAAGGCCAAGCGCGCGCTGATGCACTGGCCTGGACGTTTTGGCAGGTTGGTGGCCTTGGCCCGATGATGGGGCAATGGGGGCATTTTTTGCGGGCTGAGGAAAAAGTACCCTATGCGATTGAACGATATCTAGCCGAGTCCATCCGCTTGCTTGAGGTTATGGAAGAGCGTTTGTCCGCCAACGCCCATCTAGCCGGTAATGACTATACGATCGCAGATATGATGATCTTTCCTTGGCTGAAAGGCGGCTATCAGTTCCTTAGCAAAGCCACATCGGACCGTTTGCCTGCGCTGACCGCCACACGTGCATGGATTGACACAATTGATGCGCGTCCAGCGGTGCAAGCCGGTTTGGCACGTTTAAAACCTGCCGTGTAAACAGGCGAGTATTTCCGCTCTGAATCCTAGCCTGCGCTGGATTCAACTGGCATATCTCTCTGCTCTGAATTCCAGCCCACGCTGGATTTAACCGCGGGTTTGGTTTCTTCACTTCACGCCCTATGTTAGACATACGTAAAACAACGTGCGTCGCATCATGCAGGCGTGGGGTGAGGGAACACACATGTCGCAAGTTATGGTGGGCAATAAGTCGGTTACGTTACCAGCGCTGGGCCAAGAGCCTTGGCGCAAATCGCTGTTCACCGCTCTCTGTGACAGCCGCGCCAAATTTGGCGGCAAAACAGTCATCATCAATGACTTTGTGAAGACCGAGCTTTCCTATGATCGCTTGGTGCTGGGTGCGATGCTGCTGGGTGAGAAGCTGCGCGATTTGGGTGATGGCAAAGCCCCACTGGGTGTGCTGCTACCCAACGCGTCTGGCGTTGCAGCTGTGTTCTTCGCCTGCCAGGCCTATGGCCGTGTGCCGGCAATGCTGAATTTCTCTAGCGGCTTGCGCAGCTTGAATGCGGCGTGCGATGCCGCTGAAATCACGACCATTGTGTCCTCCCGTGCTTTCATCGAAAAAGCGGGCCTTGAAGACCTGGTGGAGGGCCTGTCTAAGCGGTGCGAATTCGTCTGGACCGAGGATTTGCGCGCAAGCATTGGCGCGCTGGACAAGGTGCGTGGCATGATCAAGCTGAAGCTTGGTGGCATGAACAACCTGCCCGGTCACAAGATATCGCCGGATGACGTTGCCGTTATGCTTTTTACCTCTGGTACCGAAGGGCTTCCGAAGGGCGTGGCACTCACCCATGCCAACCTGCTCTCTAACGTTTGGCAGTTTGACCAGGTTATTGATTTGCGGCCTGGCGATGTATTTTTTACAGCGCTGCCCGTGTTCCATTCCTTTGGACTAACCGCTGGGCTTGTCGCTGGCATTGTGCTGGGCGTTGGGGCGTATTTTTACCCCTCACCACTGCATTATAAAGAGATCCCAGGCCATATTCGACGCTCTGGCGCGAAGATCGTGGTTTCGACCGATACATTTGTGAACGGCTGGATCAAATCAGCTGAGCCAACTGACTTTAGCAATGTGCGCTTGATGGTGCTGGGAGCCGAACGGGTGCGCGAGCAGACGCGTGCGCTTTTCCGAGAGCGGTTTGGCATTGAATTGTTAGAAGGTTACGGGGCAACGGAATGCGCGCCAGTGCTGGCGGCAAACCACATTGATGACAATGTTGACGGCACCGTCGGCTACATGATGCCGTGTGTGGAACATAAACTGGAGCCCGTGCCCGGCCTTGCAGAAGGCGGGCGCTTGCTGGTGCGTGGGCCCAATATGATGGCTGGCTACATGAAGGCTGATAAACCTGGCGTGCTGCAGCCGCTACCGGATGGCTGGCACGACACTGGCGATATTGTCGACCATGATGAAGATGGCCGCATCCGCATCAAAGGCCGTGCCAAGCGCTTTGCCAAACTGGGTGGCGAAATGGTGTCACTGAGCGCGGTTGAGGCATTCGTGAACAGTGTTTGGCCCGATAGCAACCATGCGGTGGTCGCAATCCCAGATGATCGTAAGGGCGAGGCGCTTATTCTGGTGACCGAAAAGGAAGATCCAGACCTGAAGCAAGTGCGCGCTTGGGCCAAGGAAAATGGCGTGTCAGAGCTGATGTTGCCCAAGAAGGCGATTAGTGTGGAAGAGTTGCCGGTGCTCGGTACGGGTAAGCTGAACTATGGTGCGTTAGATGACATTGCGCGGCCTGATATCGCTTAGTTTGTAAGCTTACGTTTCGCTTGGCCGCCAGCCGTATAGCCAATCAAAGCGTGCAAGCAGGTTTTCGCCAGAGCGCGCTTTGAGAACGGTGTTGCGTGCAAAAGCTGCTGGGCCGGTAAGATGGTAGATACTGCCATTGCGGGCAGCTTCTTGCCAAACGCGCTTTACACGTAGTTTTCGCGCCTTTTCGTAGCGTGCAAACGCCTGATTGGGCTGGGATGTTGATGTCAGCATTTGCGCCAGCACCCAGGCATCTTCGATAGCCATGGCGCCGCCCTGCGCTACAAAAGGCAGCATGGCATGGGCAGCATCGCCCACCAGCGCCACATGCTCATTCACCCATGCTGCATCAGGATCCACGCCAAACAGTGGCCATGGCGTCCAGTCGTCTATGCTTGTCAAACGGTTGCGCACATCGGTGTGCCAATTGCCAAATGCTTTGGCGAGCAAGGCATTCGGGTTTGCTCGGATAGGCCGTGGGTCATCCTGCCGGGCAATGGCCACCATATTGCGCGCTCGCCCAGCGCTAATTGGGTAGTCCACCAAATGTGCGCCAGGCCCAAACCAAACATGAGTGTGCGGGTCAACTTCCACACTGTCGCGCGCGATGGTTGTGCGCCAGGCTACATAGCCGGAAAAATGCATATGCGATTGGGTGCGAACTTCAGCGCGCCAGGCTGAATGCACCCCATCTGCAGCGATCACCAATGGCAAGCCATCATCCGGTTCAATGGTCTTGCCCAGATGAATATCAATCAGATCATTGGCATGGCACGCTTCAACGAGGACGCGCTGCAAATCGGCCCGGTGGATGACATAATAAGGCGCACCGTAGCGTGCCTGCGCTGTCTCGCCCAGTGGCACCTGCGCGATGGGGGTGTCTTTGCGTCCATCACGAATGGAAATGGCGCGAGGGGCAACTGCGTGGTCTTTCAGTGCTGGTCCAAGACCAAGTGCCTGGAGGATGAACACAGCGTTGGGCGATAGCTGCAACCCAGCACCAACCTCTTCAAGCTGTTCAACTTTTTCATACACTTTGCTTGCCATGCCTTTGTGGGCAAGGCTTAGCGCTGTTGTGAGCCCGGCAATGCCGCCGCCAACGATGGGAACCGGTGTTTGCATCAAGCTTATCGCCTTTTAGGCGAGTGCCTCATCACCCGCCCAAACGTTTTGCGCAGGGTTGGCACCGTGCGCGCCCAGCGCATCATTGTGCACGTAAAGCGTTGAGCAGTAGGGGCAAACTTTTTCTTTGTCATCGCCAAAGGTCAGGAACACATGGGGATGATCAAACGGTGGCTTGGCGCCAATGCACATGAACGCGTGTGCGCCGACTTCTACACTGCGCAGGCCATCATGATTGTGAACGTGAAGGATCGCTTTGTCGGCCATGGTCTGCTTGCTCGTAAACTTGTGATGTCTGGTTTGGGCTTAGCGCGGCTGCCACCGGTGGGCAAGCACGCCATTTGGCTTTGATGGCGAACGCTGCTACCGACGCGTTTTTGGCGTACTGAGGGTAAGCACAATATGGCAGTTCAAACCTTTGATTCTGATGGTGTGGAGATTGCCTTTCGCGATGAAGGCGAGGGAGAGCCGATTTTGCTCATTCACGGCTTTGCCTCCAACCATGTGATCAATTGGGTCGGGCCGAGTTGGTTTGATACGCTTAAAGGTGCTGGTTACCGGGTTATCGCGCTTGATAATCGCGGTCATGGGTCCAGCGAAAAGCTCTATGATCCAGTGCTCTACCCCTCGCGCACCATGGCGCAAGATGCTCGTCGCTTGCTTGATCATCTCACCATCGCCCAGGCCCGTGTGATGGGCTATTCGATGGGCGCGCGCATTTCTGCTTTTTTGTGCATGGATGCGCCAGAACGGGTCTCCAAGGTCGTGTTTGGCGGTTTGGGTATCAACATGGTGCGCGGCATTGGCGGGGCGGAGAAAATCGCCCAGGCCCTGCGCTCAGACAAGCTAAGCGATGTGGAAGATCAAGGCGCGAAAGCTTTCAGGGTGTTTGCTGAACAAACCAAATCAGACCGCGAAGCGCTCGCCACCTGCATCTTGGCCTCACGTGATCCAATCACAGAGGATGATGTGCGCGGCATTACGCATAAGGCATTGGTGGCTGTGGGCACCAAGGATGTAGTGTCGGGCGATGGGCTGACGTTGGTTGATCTGCTGCCCAATGGCACGTTTTTGGATATTACCGGGCGTGATCATATGACGGCTGTGGGCGACAAAATTTTTAAAGCTGGTGTGCTTGATTTCTTTGCTAGCTAATTCCCTTTGAACTGCGGTGTACGCTTTTCAAGGAAGGCGTTCCATCCTTCCGCATAATCTTGCGAGCCAAAGCATGTGGTTGCATCGCGTTGCGCCTGCGGCTCCATGGCTGGATCAAGCGCTGCGGCAACAGCAGATTTAGCAGCGCGCTGGGTAAGTGGCGCGCGCGATAGGATTGTTTGGATCAGTTCTTGCGCCTGCGCATCGAAGCTTTCTTTTTCTGCGACGTCTTCAACAAACCCAAAGCTGAGCGCAGCCTGCGCGTCCAACACTTCGGCAGTGTAGAAAAGGCGTTTCACGCGAGCCGGGCCAATAAGGCGCGCCACATCGCGCACACCTTCCACAGGATAGGCCAGGCCAAGCTTGGCCGCAGGCACACAAAATTTGGCCGTGGACGATGCCAAACGCAAATCAGAAGCTGCAGCCAAACCAATGCCGCCACCAAAGCAAAAGCCCTCAATGAGTGCCAGGGTTGGGGTTTTGGCGTTGCGCAGGGCCGCAAGCGCTGCCCCGTTGGCCGCTTCATAATGCGCTGCTTTTTCCACTGTGCTGCGGGTTTCTTCAAACTCGGAAATGTCAGCGCCGGAAACAAATGTGCCGCTATGCCCTCGCAAGGTGATGAGGTGTATGGATGGATCTGCATCGGCCTGTTCGACCAGGCTTGCAATCTGCTGCCACATGGCAAGCGAAACCGCGTTTTTGCGGGCTGGGTTGACAATGGTAATCGCAGCGTGCGCCCCATCGCAGTTCAGCTCCACCATCCCTTGATTTTTTGATGTGCTAACCGACATTCTATTCTCCTGGTTGGCAACCTGCATCAGGCAGCTATAACGGTGATTGCGATGAACAAACACAGCCATCCCAATGAGGTTGAGGGCATAAGCCCTGCTTCCTCACCCGCCCCACTGCTTGTGCCGCAGGACCCGATTTGGCGCAGCGTGCGAGATGATGCCCTTGCTGCCATTGAGCGTGATGGTGCCACGGCCCCCATGTTTGAAGGTTTGGTGCTGAACCAGGCCAACCTAGGCGCAGCGCTTATTGCTGTGCTTGCCGGGCGTTTGTGTGGTGGATATTGGGGCAGGGATGCTTTGGCAGCTTTGTTGGGGCAGTGCCAGGACGAAGACCCTGAAGTGTTCAAGAACTTGGCCGCTGATATTCAAGCCGTTTATGATCGTGACCCTGCATGCCATCGTTATGTCGAGCCGCTGCTGTTTTTCAAAGGCTTCCATGCGCTGCAGGCCCACCGATTCTCTCATCATCTATGGAATCGAGGCCGCAAAGACCTGGCTCTGTTTATTCAGAGCCGGATGAGTGAAGTTTTTCAGGTGGATATTCACCCTGCAACCGCCATCGGTGGCGGCATCTTCTTTGATCACGCCACGGGCATTGTGATCGGCGAGACGGCGGTCATTTATGATAATGTTTCCATTATGCAGAACGTAACACTGGGCGGCACCGGTAAGGCCGAAGGGGATCGCCACCCTAAGGTGTTGTGCGGGGTATTGGTGGGTTCGGGCGCCAAGGTTTTGGGCAATATTGAGCTTGGCCAAGGCTCGCGTGTTGCAGCCAGTTCGGTGGTTCTGGAGGATGTTCCTGCGTTGGCGACAGTGGCAGGCATTCCGGCAAAAATTGTCAGCATAGCAAAGGCGATGGGACCAGATTGCATGCCATCGCTATCTATGGACCACCAGGTGCCGCAGCAATCGCTTGTGGATGTCGGCTCAGGCATCTGATCGGGTGCCACTGCGTCACGCGCGCGCATTGCAAGTGGCGGTTGATACCGCCTACATGCGGCTAACACATGTATTGATTTTGATGACTGGAGCTATGCCATGACCGGCGAGGAAATTTCTAAAATTGAAGCCTATATGCGGCGACTTTTCGAATCACCAAACATTTCCATTCGCCCGCGTCCGCGCAAAGACGATTCAGCGGAAGTGTATGTGGGTGAAGAATTTGTTGGCCTAGTGCACAAGGATGATGAGGACGATGAAGATCTGTCCTACAATTTCACCATGGCGATCCTGGACTTCGATCTCAACTAGCCTTGATAGTCTTGGCTAGAGCGGGCCAGCGTGAGCAGCAGTCCTAGGATGCTCTCATCTAAGTCCTGCCATCTGTCCAACAGCTCAGGCGCGAACCGGTAGGTCACGGTAAGGCCGTTGGTTAGGATGACATCGCGATAGCATGTCTCCCAAACGGTCTCTCCGCCTCCAGCGCAGCGCGCAGCAAAGCCTGATCCTGTGGAGATGTCATAATAGACGCGCTCATCCACGTAGCCTGCTTGCGGGTCTAGCTGGCGGCGTACCAACCCCGCTGGGGTATGCTCTATGGGTCCAACAAAAACTTCGCGGTAAACTGAGCCCAGCAGATCGGTGGTATCCATCGATCCTTCAGCGTCACTAATTCCAATAAAAACAATGCTTTCGCGTGGTGTCGCGCGCAGCGTTTCTGCATCGCCAAGTGGGGTCATGGTTGGCCATGCCAGTGCAAGATCAATGCTGGGCAGCAGGCCATTGCGGTGCTGCTCGGCAAACCGAAGATACCCTGTGGGTACGCGGAAATTGATGCCACCAACCACCACTTCATAGGCTGGCGCTTCGCCGCGCTGTGCCATGTTTGACGGCACAACAAGACCCATATGGCGCAAGCTTGCATGGCCAACAAAAAGTGCTGCTAGCAGGATAAGCGCGCCGGTAATCAGCGAAAATGGCAGGACCGGAAAGCCACGGTCTGGCCGCATAATGGGGTGATCAGCTTGTATCATCCAAAAACCCTAAAACGGTGTCGGTTAACACCTAGTTTACCATCCGGCACGGTCTTTGCGGCGCATGTCCTGGGAGCGCCGCTGTGGCGCATTTAGGGACACGCCTTCTGTTATGACCGAACCAATGCTTTTCACGTACGCCGCCATTTGCGGCTTTGTTGTCGCGGCTTTACTGGCAACTGGATACCAGCTTGTTGCCAACCGCCCTGCGCGGTTTGAACTTGTGCACGATGTGGGGGAAATCCCGATTGTGAGCGCCATTTTCCGGATGGTTCTGGTGGTTTGGGCCGCGCCCTACATCATTATGCGCAATGCTGTGCGCGGCCGTTTGATAGAGCGCCGCCCCCTGGGTTGGCTTATGGCGAGCATGTTCATTGCAGGGGTTTGGAGCCTTTGTGCTGGTATTATGGTGCTGCACTTGGCCGTTGTGCTCGGCTGACAGGCCTGTCCAAAGTCCTGTATCGTCTTGTGACAGGTGCCAATGATTAGCTCAATCTGGCACAGCCCACTCATCGATGACGGAGAGATTTAGCGTGGCGCTCTATGAATTGGATGGCATTCAGCCAGATATTCCCGACCCCAGCAGCGTGTGGATTGCACCTTCTGCACGGGTGATCGGCAAGGTTCGGCTTCACCCCGGCGCTAGCGTATGGTTTGGCGCTGTGCTTCGCGGCGATAATGAGTGGATCGACATAGGTCCGGACACCAATGTCCAAGATATGGTGATGATGCATACCGATATGGGCTTTCCGCTGACGATTGGTCGCGGCTGTACCATCGGCCACAAGGCAATTTTACACGGATGTCAGCTGGGTGATCATGCACTGGTGGGCATGGGCGCCACCGTGCTGAATGGCGCCCGCATTGGTAGCCATGCGATTATTGGCGCAAACGCGCTGGTTTCTGAGCGTAAGGTCATTGCTGAGCGCTCATTGGCTGTTGGCGTTCCAGCCCGTGAGGTGAAAGCCCTGGGCGATGGCGCACGCGCCATGCTGGAAAAGTCAGCCGCGCATTATGTTGAAAATGCCAAGCGGTTTTCAGGTGGGCTGAAGCGCCTAGACCCTTGATGCGCGCTATTAGCTGAGCGTTTGCCCATAAAAATGGGCCGACGCTTGGGGAGCGTCGGCCCGCTGGCCCGATCTTTGGGGACGGGGAGGGTGGGGACGTGACCGGACCAGTTTCTTGTAAGGCGCTTGCGCCTAATTTCGTTTAGCTGCGCCCATCATTGATGGAGGCCCAAACCGTTTCATCAAACTCTGATTGGCGCTTGATGAAGTGGTAGGCGGTCTCATCCCAGCGCAGCACGTTGGCATCCTGATTATCGAGAACGAAATCACCACGATCAGTGCGCACAGTCAGCACAGCATGGCCTTCGCCCGAGCGTTCGCGCACCACAGTGATCAGCAGGGCTGAGGCTGGCCATCCGCGATCGATCAACATCTGACGTTTCATCAGCACGTAATCTTCGCAGTCGCCATATTGTGTGGGCATGGTCCAAACTTCTGGATGCCCATACAGATCAGCATCAGTGACCGGCAAAATGGTTTGGTTCACATGCGTGTTGATGGAAAGCAGATCGCGCCAAGACTCTTCTGTTAGCTGCACGACGCTAGGCGAAGCTGTGCGTTGCATGCAACTTGCCGGTTCGCGCTGGCAGAGATGAACATACCCAATTGGTGCGCTAGTAGCGCCCAAAACTTCCATATATGGCAGCTCTGCACGGGCGAAGCTTGCTGCGCCCAATTGTGCTACTAAAAGTGTACCCGCAATAATTCCAAGTGTCTTACTACCCATGGAACCCCTCCTTGTTGTGGAGTGAGTTCTAGCAATGGCTTTTTACTTTGAAGTAGAATTGGGTATTCAAATAAAATTCAAACAATAATTGAATTATATTCAATATTGAAATGATCTTTACGTAAGTTTGATTTGAATTTGATTCAAATTGTATCGACTATCGCTCAAGCCCAGGCTGGCCGGTGCTTTGCTGCGTGATTGCGCGTTGCGCACATCGCTCTGAGCCAGCCAAAGGGGCAAAAAACGGCACAAAAAACCGCGCAAGGCGCGGTTTGTTGATGTCAAATAATTTTGAGAAAGTCGTTTTTAGCTGGGAACGAACGCCGCAGAGGTGTCGCCATGGCTTTGAACAGCGGCAAATTCCAACGCAATACCATCATCGAGGTGGCGTACAACCTTGGCGCGCATATTGCCCAGGTGGATAATGGAGTTGACGACAGGGCGCACAGTGGTGCGAATGGCAGCGCCTGATAGTGAAATATCCAGCACAGTGCACTGATATTCCCGTCCATCGGGCAGGGTGATGCGCGAATAGGGGTTTTCAACCTGCTGGCGCTCGTGGCGCCGATCCTCAGGCAGATCCAGAAGTTCTTTGTTCGCAAGATAGGTGAGCTGCGAGGCAAGCTTGTCACGTTTGCGCGCCGAAGCGCGGATCGACATGGCAAACCCACCGGAAATGTGGCGGGAGACCTGACCTTCAACGCGACCAATATGATCGATATAGGCGATAACGCGATCGCCAATGTTTCCGGTAACCGGAGAAATGAGCCCAGCACCACCAGGCGACATATCAATCACCTGGCATGGATATTCTTGCCAATTGGGTAGCATGAAGCGGCCAAGCAGGTTCACCTCGACGCGCTGAAACTTTCTGCGGTCGGCAGCGTGTGATGTCGCTATTTCAAGGGCACTTGGCTGCATGGATTGATCGCTTGAGAACTGACGCTTGCCAGTACATTGATCAATTGAGGTAAATGGAGACTAAACATTCGGGCGTTTCTGGCCGGTAATTGCAACAAATTTGTCAATATGACGATAAAAGCAAGCCATAGCCGGCTAAGCATAGGCGCCAAGCGGTGGTGCGCTTCATTGCTTACCTAAGAGCGGCCACCATCGATAATGCGAAAAGCCTGGCGCCGTGCTGTGGCCCGCGTATCCGCCATAGTCGTATCGCGCACGAACACATCATTGCCAGGCTCCACCAGGGTTGGAAAAGACCCTGAGCCGGACAGCAAATCATCTTCCAGCATTGTGTCTGCGTTGACCGCGTTGCGCAAGAAGGCCGGCTGCTCATCAGGCCAGATAAGGCGCATGGACGTAATGTCGTGGTGCATAATGGGGTGCAGGCCAATCCAGTAATCCGTGTCATGGGGTACCGAAATGCCAAGAATGCGTGGATAGTCGCTGCCACCATAGCGCAGTGGTAAAAGCAGCATCTCAAACGGTGCGCGCTGTCCTCGGCTGTTTACCCCGTGATATCCGATCACTGCAGCGGCTGCATCTTCACGGATCGCCAGTAGCGTTGTGTCCAAGGCTTCCAGGTCCTCTTCGTTCCAAAATTGACGGAACGCACGACCCTTTAATTCGCGGCAATAGGCTGCACATAGAGAAGAGCCTGCCAAGCGAAAGTCAAAATTGGCACCTTCGGTATGCTCAAGGATAAAAACATCGCTCAGCAGTGCCTTGATGGCGGCAGGCTCGATGTCGCGACGCTCTGGTGCAGGGCGTGAGCCGCGCAGGTCTTGCCAATAGTGATACAAACGCTGGGTACTAACGGATTTCATTACATTTCAGCCCAATTTTAACGAGACTGTCTTACTTCGAGACAGCGAACAGGTATGTATTAAGCTGCTAATCAGCACGGATTGCCAGAGAATGCAGTCGGTTGTGATTATTAAGGTTAATCAAGCGTTAGCGTTGCGTGTTGATAAGTCGGGTGTCACGTTAACGGCCATACACACCTTTGGTTTGGCGTTGCTAAACCCCACATCTTAGGGCAATGGCCCAGTTGGCATCGATGTTTCCAGACTCTCTGCCAAGCACACCATTTGCTGACCAATTTCACATGGGGATGTGACCAGCCGCTGGCGAAAGCCGGCGGCTTTTTTTTGCCATTTGTTAGCCGGTGCGCGTCAAAAAGGGCGCTCGTAACCGCGCTGGTGCCGCCTATAATGGCTGTGAGAATTTTGCCTTAGCTACGCGTGTCCCGCTCAATCGCTCCAACATCAGGTGCAAGCCCAATGCAGCCTCAACACGATAATGATGAAAATGGACCGTCAGGAGGTGGACACGGCACGCCGCCGCGCGAGCGGGCGTTCAACATCCCACCCTTTCTTGTTGCTCTGGTTGTCGTGTTTATCGCCATCCATGGGCTCGTTTATTATGGGCCGAACCCGATTGGCACGCAGCTCTTTTTGAACCTTGCGTTCTTTCCGGTTCGCTTGCTGGCCTCTGATGCCGCCTTGGCGCAGTTTTTTGCTGGCCCAAGTTGGCTTAGCTACTTCACGCTGGCCACTTACGGCCTGTTGCACGGCAGTTGGCTGCATTTGGGGGTCAATGCGCTGTGGCTGGTTACCTTCGGTGCGCCTGTTGTGCGTAGGCTTGGGCCGCAGCGATTTCTGGCTCTTCTGGTTCTTGGAACCATTGCAGGCGCGCTCACGCATTTGTTGATCTATTGGGGCAGTGCAGCGCCGCTGGTGGGCGCATCGGCAGGCGTTTCTGCTATTATGGGCGGTGCGGCGCGGTTTGTTTTTGATAGCCGTGATCGCGGCATGATGATCGCGGTGCGCAACCCAGAGCTTGTGCGCCATCGCCCCGTCCAATCGTTGCGTGAGGTGTGGAGCAACCCCACGGTTCTGGTGTTTTGCGGTATGCTTATTGTGTCCAATCTCTTGTTTGGTGCGGTTTCTGTGCCAGGTGCGGGCGAAGGATCTAGCATAGCCTGGCAGGCCCACATTGGTGGCTTTGCGCTGGGGTTCTTTGGCTTCACGCTGTTTGACGTGCCGCGCGCAGCACGCCCGCGCGACTAAATCTAGTCATTGCAACATCCTGTGGCTGCACGTGATCAACTACGTCGTGCGGCGCTATTGCCAATGTGTCGCAGCTTGGCGCATGCTACCTGTTCTGCCTGAAGTGGCCGCGAAGAAGCCGCTCAGTCAAAACGAAGAGCGCAACACTGCGATCAACACGAACAGGGGGATACAATGCAAGTAGGTGCAATTTTGGCCGATAAGGGCCATGAGGTGGCGACCGCGAACCCTGAGACTACGATGATGGCGATCATCGAGGCGCTATCTGAGAAAAATATTGGTGCCATCGTTGTCACCAATGCACATGGCCACGTTGCTGGCATTATCTCTGAGCGCGATGTTGTGCGCTCGCTGGCCCAGCACGGTGCCTCTGTGTTCGACCAAGCCGTGTCCAACTACATGACCCAATCTGTTGTAACCTGCGCCGAGCATGAGACAACGCACGAATTGATGAGCAAAATGTCGGCAGGTCGCTTCCGCCATATTCCAGTTGTGGCGGATATGCGTTTGACCGGTATCATCTCGATCGGTGATGTGGTGAAGGCGCGCATTGCCGATGTGCAGCGAGAAGCCGAAGCGCTTCGCGACTATATTGCGTCGAGCTAACGGGTTTTTAGCGGGCTTTTAGCCGCTCGGCGATAACAGCGATATCATCCAGTGCGCGCAGGGCCGCTGCGCGCCCGGCTTCTATGGCTTCTTCGGCTTTGTGAAAATCGAACATGCCGATACTGCCGATAAGCGGGGCCATAATAACGTCTGGCGGGTCGCCTGCCAGGCGTGAGCGGGTCATGCGGTCCTGAATGATAGTGAAGGATTGCATCATCACCGCGGGAATGCGACGGGGCTTAGCTTCGCCGCTTACATTGAACTGGCTGCGCAAAATGGTGCGAAACGGGTTAGCAAAACCAACAATATTTCGCCACCCAAAGTCAGGCTCCTGCTCGTCTTCAGCTTGCACAATGGCTTCCATTTCGCCGTCAAAATCTGGCAGGTCTGGCACCACGCCGCCATGGGGCATGGTTTCTGGCGATAGGTTGACCGCGATAACCAGCCGGGCCCCATAGGCGCGGCATACCGATACCGGCACGGGGTTCACCAAGGCGCCATCCACCAGCGCACGCCCATTGATCGGCACCGGTGGGAAGACGCCTGGCAGCGCATAAGATGCCTTCATAACTTTGATCAAATCGCCGCGCCGCAGCCAAATTTCGTGGCCGGTCGCCAGTTCTGATGCGATGAAAACCGTGCGCGTGGGCAAATCTTCTATGCGCAAACCACCCAAATGTTCTTTCAGCTTGCGTTCTAGCTTGCGCCCGCCAATCAGGCCGCTGGAAAGGGGGGTGAGATCAACCAGCGAAAACACACGACGTGAGGTGAGCGAGAGGGCAAATCGTCTAAGTTCTGCCAGCTTCCCGGCGCTGAACGCCCCACCGGCAATGGCACCAATGGATGTGCCAGCGATAACATCAGGTTTGATGCCTTGCTCGGCCAGCACTTCCAGAACGCCAATATGCGCCCAGCCGCGCGCCGCACCGCCGCCAAGGGCAAGGCCAATGCTGGGCCGACCGTCGGCCAGTTGGGGATCAACGCCATAAGGTTCTTGAGCAATCATGGCTTAGGGCTTGCTACCGTAAAGCTCATCCGCCGATGCCAATGGCTCACTGGTCTGGCGCAGCACCAAGCTGCTGCCATCGTTTTCCACCACGCGATAAAAGCAGGACGCGAACCCATTGTGGCAGGCGCTACCACGCCCTTCAACGGACACTTCAACCACCACAGCGTCCTGGTCGCAGTCGGTGTAAAGCCCATGCACCTTTTGCAGCTCGCCGCTGGTTTCACCTTTTTTCCAAAGGCTGGCCCGTGAGCGTGACCAATAGTGGGCATAGCCAGTTGCCATAGTCTCGCGGATGGCTTGCTCGTTCATGTGCGCCACCATCAGCACTTGCTTGCTGGCATGATCAACCGCAACGGCGGTCACAAGCCCGGCTGCATCAAAGCGCGGTGCAAAGGTTTGGCCCAGTTCCTGGAGCTTCGGGTCGGCGAGGGGAGGTTGTAGGGACATTGAGGCTAACATCATTTGTGGCGGGGCGCGCATAAGTGCGCACCCGCAAAGTGCAAGCCTATTCGCGCACCAGGGTCAAGAAGCGAACTTGCTCATCGGCTTCTTCGAACACGCCAGAAAAGCGTGTGGTGATGGTTGTTGAGCCTGATGTGCGAATGCCGCGCATCGACATGCACATGTGCTCGCCTTCCACCATAACCGCCACGCCACGCGGGCCCAGATATTCTTCAATGGCCATCGAAATTTGTGCCGTCATGGCTTCCTGCGTTTGCAGGCGGCGCGCATAGGCATCCACCAAGCGAGCAAGCTTGGATAGGCCAACCACGCCTGCGCGCGGATAATAGGCAATATGCGCTTTGCCAACGAAGGGCACCATGTGGTGTTCGCAGTGCGAATGAAATGGGATATCTTTCAGCAAAACGATATCCTGATAGCCCTCGACCTCTTCGAAGACGCGATCAAGAATCTCTTCAATATCAGCATCATAGCCGGAGAAAAGTTCGCCATAGGCTTTGGCAACACGCTTGGGCGTATCCAGTAGGCCCTCACGCGTTGGGTCATCGCCGGCCCAGGCGAGCAATGTGCGCACCGCCGCTTCTGCCTCTTCTTGCGATGGGCGGGCTGGGGCTTTGCGGGCCTTGGACGTTTTCAAGCTATCCAGGATGGCATCCATAATCGTCTCCGGAGGATTTTGATTTTTGTCTGTCATTGCACCGGATTTACGTTTCTTTGGTCACTTTGGACCTTACATCAATTGTCTTGGTGGGCCATCATGCCACGGTGCTGACACTTATGCCTCTTTCTCCAGCGATTGCATATGGGTTTCATCGCCTTACATTCTAGCCTTGATTAACGCCCTAAGTGGCCTATGCGATCTCGCAAATGTGATAGATCGCGCGCGAGCCATAGTTTGGATTTTCTATGTTGGATGACCTTTACAGTACCAAATTGCTGGAGCTTTCAGCCAATATTGCCCACATTGGCAGGCTTGATGCGCCGCAGGGCAGTGCAACCCGTCACGCGCGTTTGTGCGGCTCGGTTGTGACAGCCGAAGTGGTGCTAGCGGAAGATGGAACTGTGGCGCAGTTCGCTCAGGATGTAAAAGCCTGCGCCCTGGGCCAGGCCTCAGCCGCTGTGCTTGGCAAGCGGGTCATCGGCGCAACATTGGCAGACATAACCGAGGCTCGTGACAGTTTGCGTGCGTTGCTCGCGGGGCAAGAGGCGCACTTTGATGAGATGTTTGCTGACCTTGCGATCTTTAAGGGCGTGCAAGACTATAAGGCGCGCCATGCCTCGGTTATGCTTGCCTTTGAGGCGAGCGCAGAGGCAATGGAGCAGGCGCTTGCTGCGCAAGGCGAAGCGGTCGCGTGAAAACAATCCTGCGTGGACTGATCCGGTTTTACCAGCTCACGCTGTCAGCTGTGTTTGGCCGCACCTGCCGCCACATCCCATCATGCTCATCCTACACATATGATGCCATCGCGCTGCATGGCGCTTGGCCCGGCGTATGGATGGGGGCAGCACGCATTTGGCGATGCAGGCCGATGGGGTCTTCTGGCCTGGATCCAGTTCCGGAGCGCTTGAACGAAGCCGCTCGCTGGTATACGCCGTGGCGCTATGGGCACTGGACCGGCGCCCATATTCCCAAGGATCAGCAGCTATCGGACTGACCGGTTAGTCGCCTGATCACAATTTTCGCGCTTACCTGCACTCGTAGGCAGGAGTTGAGCCAAAGGAGCGATGCAATGCCTTCTCTTACTATGCCTGATGGATCTGTTCGTGCGTTGGATGATGGTGCCACCGGCGCTGATCTGGCACTTTCTATTTCCAAAAGCCTTTCCAAAAAATCCGTTGCGATTGCCGTGAACGGTGAGGTGGTGGACCTGTCCGACCCACTTCCCGATGGCGCGAGTGTTGAGATTGTGACGCGCGATGATCCGCGTGCAACCGAGCTTATCCGCCACGATGCAGCCCACGTGATGGCTGAGGCGGTGCAGGAGATTTGGCCAGGCACGCAGGTGACCATTGGCCCGGTGATTGAGAATGGCTTCTTCTACGATTTTTACCGCGAGGAGCCGTTCACTACCGACGATCTGGTGGTGATTGAAAAGAAGATGCGTGAGATTATCGCGCGCAACAAACCCTTCACCAAAGAAGTTTGGAGCCGGGATAAGACGGCACAGGTGTTCAAGGAGAAGGGCGAGGACTTCAAGGTTGAGCTGCTCGACGCCATCCCCGATGGGGAAGATGTTAAAATCTATTTCCAGGGCGATTGGTTTGATCTTTGCCGCGGGCCGCATATGGCGAGCACTGGGCAAATTGGTAATGCTTTCAAGCTGATGAAGGTGGCTGGTGCTTACTGGCGCGGCGATAGCAAAAACCAGATGCTCACCCGTATTTACGGCACTGCCTGGCCCGACGAGAAGGGCTTGAAGGCTCACCTGCACATGCTGGGAGAGGCTGAAAAGCGCGACCACCGCAAGCTCGGCCGCGAAATGGATTTGTTCCACTTCCAGGAGGAAGGGCCGGGCACGGTTTTCTGGCATCCCAAGGGCTGGACGCTGTTCCAAACGCTCACGCAATATATGCGTCGCCGCATCGGCAAGGATGGCTACAAGGAAGTGAACGCGCCGCAGGTGCTTGATAAATCCCTTTGGGAAACGTCCGGCCATTGGGGTTGGTATTCAGAAAATATGTTTGGCGTGAAGGCCGCTGATGCGCTGGTTAAGCCTGATGATGATGACGCCGATCAGCGCGTGTTCGCGCTGAAACCCATGAACTGCCCAGGGCACGTTCAAATCTTCAAGCATGGCCTGAAAAGCTATCGCGATTTGCCGTTGCGCTTGGCCGAGTTTGGTCAGGTGCATCGCTACGAACCATCGGGTGCGTTGCACGGGCTTTTGCGGGTGCGTGCGTTTACGCAGGATGATGCCCACATCTTCTGCACCGAGGATCAGCTGGAAGCAGAAATCCTTAAAATCAATGACTTAATGATGTCGGTTTACGACCATTTCGGCTTCAAGGAAGTGGAAGTGAAGCTCGCCACACGGCCTGAAAAGCGCGTGGGCAGCGATGAAGCATGGGATCATGCTGAACGCATTTTGCGCTCATCTCTTGAGCAGATGGCGGCCAATGATCCGCGTATTAAAATTGGCATCAATGAGGGTGAGGGCACCTTTTATGGGCCGAAGTTTGAGTACACGCTGAAAGATGCCATCGGCCGCGACTGGCAGCTTGGCACCACGCAAGTGGACTTCAATTTGCCGGAACGCTTTGGCGCGTTTTACGTTGATCAGGCAGGCGACAAAGTTCAGCCGGTCATGGTGCACCGGGCCATTTGTGGCAGCTTGGAGCGGTTCCTCGGTATTCTTATCGAAAGCTATGCTGGCCATTTCCCGCTGTGGCTCGCCCCGCTGCAAGTGGTGGTGGCAACCATCACGCAGGACGCTGATGGCTATGCCCGTGAGGTCTATCAAGCGTTGCTGGATGCTGGGTTTGAAGCGGAACTGGACGCTCGCAACGAGAAGATCAACTACAAGGTGCGTGAGCATTCGTTGCAGAAGGTGCCGGTGATTATGGTGGTTGGTAACCGCGAAGCTGAAGAGCGCTCGGTCAATATTCGTCGCTTGGGTGCAAAACATCAATCGGCGATGGGTTTGGATGAGGCTTTGGCCAGCCTAAAAGAAGAGGCAACGCCACCTGATTTGGCGAGCTAACCTGGCAAGTACGTTTGTCGCGAATAAGCGACTTATGTCCGTGCTAAACGGCTTTTTTAGTACGGAATTAGGGATACCTAATTCCGTACTTGTTTAAATCACTGCGCGACCAATTCTTCTTCTCGGTTGACGCCGGAGACGACCGCGAACTCTCGGCTGAAAACTTGGCCATCATGGCGCGCAATAATTGTATAATCGCCCTCGGACAAAACCATGGTCGGAAACGCACCGACAAATTCCCGCACGATGTCCCCACCAAGGTTCAACACGCTCCATGCTGTGTTGGGCAGCGCCTCACCATTGGGTTCATTGACGAGCTTTAAGGTAATTTGCGCAGCATTGTGGAACATCACCGCTTCGGTCAGCTGGCCGGGCTCAACATCGATCTGCGCGCGGACAATGGCATTTACATCGCCATAGCGGCTAACGATGGTGTAGCGCCCCGCTGGCACCACAAGCACCGTGCGCTCATCCACATCGCGGGCCAAGGGCGTGGTTGTTTCAAAGTCTTCCACTGATTCTGCGAACACCTGGAACATGACTGCTTCATTGGGCAAAAAATTATCCGCCGTTATGGCTCCGCGCAGCGATATGCCACCAGCGTTGAAATTGAAAACGTCGGTCAATCCACGCGGACCAACGGTCAGCGGACGCGAGAGCGTAGCAAGGCCAAAGGATACGTGCGCGATGTAGCTGCCTGGCGGCAATTCGGTGTTGAGTGTGCCGCCCTGCGCGTTCAGCATCAGGTCATCATCATCGACCTGATCATCGCCAAGCGCGTAGATCGTCCACACTAAATCACGCTGCAAAAGGGGTCCACCTTCGGACAGAACAGCGGAAAACTGTACCGGTACGGCAGGTGCTTCGCGGTCGGGTACAACCACCTGAAAGCCTGGCTGACTGGGTGTTGTGGACGCCGACGGGTCGCTTGGCGCCACTGTGTTGAACGCTTCAAATGGGTCAGGCGCTGCAACCTCGCCGGGGGCCAGAGGCGTGCCAGGGGTAATCTCCAGCGGGCGCGCAACAGGGTTGGGCGGGGGCGTGGATGCGCCGGTTTCGCTTTGCGCCCAAAGCGGCCCATGGCCTGCCAACAGGCCAAGCATTGCCAGTGGAATAAGGACGAAGCGGAAAGAAAGTAGTTTAGCCATGGCTCTGTTCGATGCGAAAGTGATGGCGAATCTAAGTCGCGCGCCGCATTGGCGCTATGCGCGACTCTTTTTTGCAAGAGGTGTGATCACAGCTTTGCCAAACGCGGAGGTGTGGCGCAAGGGATTTGGCTTGCCCTGACTTTTAACCCTCTGCCTTCAGCGCGTTCCTACTGGGACAATTATGGAGTTGATATGACGGATATTTCCACTTTGGAGCTTTTATCAAAGCGCC